>JADKCL010000012.1 GCA_016718825.1 Bacteroidota bacterium
TCTGCAAGGCGCCTCGGTCAACGCGATCCTCTTCAGCGATCAAAAAGACCTCATCGAAAACCACAGGAAGTGAAAAGTGAAAAGTGAAAAACTATAAGTGAAAAGTGAACGGTTAGCCCTTTCATTTCAGGGACTTTTCACTTTTCACTCTCCACTTTTCACCACTTTTCACTTAAAAAGCTGTTGCGATGATGCGCCATTCACCGTCGAGGCGCTTGTAAATCGCCTTGCTGAGGAGGGAATCGTGATACCCCTCGCACCGCATTTTGAAGTTCGAGGATGGCATTTCGATCGTTTTCTTTGCCTACCAAAAGGAGGTTGTGGCAAGGAATTGCGGCATACATTTCCGTTCCAAATTCGGCTTCCAAGGTGAGCCAAAGGTTGCTCAACAGCAGAAATGAGGCCTCATATTTGCCGCCGGATGCGATTCTGCTCAATCCATTGTCGAGTAAAATCAGCTGCAAGTCTTCGCCCATTCTGTCCTTGAGATTGCGAAAGCCCTGCTGAATCAACGCCATATCGTCCCAAACTTCATCGCCTTGTCGGTCATTTTCCCTGACAAAATCGAATCCGCGCTCCCGGTCCTGCACGAATTGCACTGCAAGATCCTCGAGCATGGGCACGGTGACAATTTTGCTACTGAGATCCACAACTTGTGAAGTTGACAGGCGCATATGTCGTCCAAGATCACGCTGATAAATCGCGTGGGCACGGTCGGCGATGAGACGCGGGAATAGCAACTGCGGATCAATCAAACTGGTATCCATGGCATTGGCGAGGAGGCCAAAGATAGGCACCGCCTTTGTTTGTTCAAAAACTAAGATCTCTTAGGCCAGTTCTAAGGTGAATTTCAGCTCCGAATCCGTATTATTGTATTGACGCGTCGGCAAAAGCAGAATTGCTACGCAGTTTGGCCGCACATGGAATCAGAATCTTCTTGTCGGCTTGGATTTAGAACTACAAAAACACAATTGGAATGATGAAAAATTCTACAAAATGCTTGTTGCTTGCATTGCTATGCATTTTATGCTCAACAACGGGAATGGCTTACGGGGCATTGAATGGTAACTATACCATCAATTCGGGGGCGCCGGCCTCGGCCAGCAACTATCAGACGATTGCCTCGGCGGTTTCCGATTTGATGTCCGGCACACGCGCCGACGGCGGCATAGTGAACGGACCGGGGGTGACAGGACCCGTGAACCTCCGCATTGTCGCTGGATCAGGACCTTATACAGAACAAATCTCGTTTGGTGCCATAGCGGGCACCAATGCGACCAACTATGTGAGGCTTAGCGGTGGCGCTACGCGGGAAACGATTCAATTCACCAATACGACCACAACCGATCGCCATGTTGTGCGGCTAACCGGAACCAAAAACATCATTTTGGACAGCTTGACCATCGTGAACAATGGTGCAACCTATGGGTACGGCGTTTGGATCACCAACAATTCTGACTCCAACTTTGTAAAAAACAGCGTCATTACCGTCAACCCAACCACAACGAGCTCAAGTTTTTGCGGGATCTCGATCTCAGGCACGACCCCAACCACGCTTGGCAACAATGGGGACTACAACACCATCCAAGGAAATGTGATTACTGGCGGATACTACTCGGTAGCGATCAACGGGACGAGCACAACAGTCTTTGCGCAAAACAATCATGTACTCAATAACGAATTGCGTGAATTCTACTACTACGGATTGCGCCACTATGCCCAAAATGCAGCAGTCATCAGCGGAAATTACATTCACGCCCGCAGTACAGGCACAACGGCCGGCTACGGAATGTACATCTATTACAATGACCGGTTCTTGATTGAGCGCAATTGGGTCACCAACTACGGCGCCTACGGCGTCTACATTTACTACGGCAATTACCAAGGTGGGGCATCAAGTTCGAGGGCCACGTTGCGCAACAACTTCATCGGAGGCACCTTGCTGAACAGTACAACGCCCTATGGCATCTATGTTACCACCAATACGACCAACGTCGATTTTTTCCACAACTCGGTGAGTCTGGTTGCAGGCAACGGCCGCTGCATATATATCCTTTCCGGCTCTGGCAATGACGTCCGCAACAATTCGTTTTCCGTCAGGAACTCCACCACCGGATGGGCGGCCTACGTGTCGTCGACGGCCTACGTCACCAACATGGACTACAATAACTACTACGCACCAGGATCCTCCAACTTTCTCTATTTGAGTGCGCCCTATTCACAAAGCACCTATATCGGAGGTGCAGGATTCAATGCCAATTCGAAGGATGGAGATCCCAATTACATCAACCCAGCTTCAGACCTGCATGCCTTTGCTGCGCAATTGTTTGACAGTGGGGATCCCATCGTTGGCGTGAATTCAGACTATGACAATGACCTTCGCCCGAATCCCTTCTCTACGATCCCTGACATTGGCGCCGATGAATATATGCCCGACACCATTGACATCGCTCCGATCACCTTTCTCACCCCCGCAAACAATATTTGCCCTGACAGCCAGCAGGTTGTGAGCGTGATCATTTCCAACAAGGGATTAAATTCGATTACCAACATCCCCATGACCGCCAATGTCACCGGCGCATTGACGGCTACACTCACGGCGACCTACACCGATACGCTTGATTTGGGCGAGTCAGACACAGTTTTGCTCGGCACACTTAACACCTGGCCAGGTGGAGTGCTCAACTTCGAAGTTTACAGCGCAGTACCTGGAGATCAAACGCTAAGTAATGACACGTTGGCTGCTACACGCAACATCAACCTCACACCTGCTGCTCCAGCCGCTACCAACGACACCGTGTGCGCAGGCGACAGCACCATGTTGGTCGCCAGTTCCACCGGCACGAATTATTGGTACGATGCTCCTTTTGGCGGAACGGTCCTCGCCAACGCCGATACCCTTCATACAGGTCCGCTCAACACCAACACCACTTACTATGTCGAGGCAAAAGGCGTTGCTTCCAATTCACTCGAGACCACTTTTGCCAACAACAACAGCTGTGGCGGGGGCAATATGTTTGAAATCACTGCCTACAACGAAATCACAGTGGACAGTTTTGACCTGAATATGAATGCTGGCACCGTCAATGTCGATGTATATTACAAGGTGGGGACTTTTACAGGCTTTGAGACGACAGGCGCCGCGTGGACCTTGCTCGGCAGCGGATCCGCAACGAGTACGGGAACAGGGATACCTACGCGCTTGGCAGTCGGCGGGCTCACAATCCCTGCGGGTCAGACCTACGCCATTTATATCTATGCAACGAATATGGTCTACACGACACTTACAGTCCCGACGAATTATACCAACTCCGATATGAATCTTTTGGCGGGTGTAGGCCTGTGTTCACTATTTGGCGGAACCAACAATCCAAGAGGCTGGAATGGAAGGGTTTACTACACGGCTGAAGGTTGTGCGTCTCCACGTACCCCCGTAAGCGTTGCCGTAAATCCGGTCCCTGCGGTGAGTATCGCCGACACGAGTACATGCAGTTCCTTGACATTGGATGCTGGCGCGGGCGGTGCCACGTACACTTGGAGCACGGGCGACAGTACGCAGACGATCGTTGCCAATGCAAGCGGCACCTACAATGTCACGGTGAGCAGCGCTGCAGGATGCTATGCCTCTGACTCCGCTGCCATCGTGATCAATACCCCGGCAACGGTAAATTTGGGCAACGACCAACTCCTTTGCGACGGTGCAAGTTCTACCTTGGATGCGGGAAATACCCCTGGCAGCAGCTTTGCTTGGAGTACAGGTGATACCACGCAAACGATTGTTGTTTCGGCCGCCGGGAATTATACCGTGGCAGTTACGACACTGGAAGGCTGTGTGACCACAGACACCCTTGTCGCCACAACGCTGAATTCGCCAAGTGGCAGCTTTGTTGCAGACACTTCAGGCTGTCCTACGATTGCCTTCACGGGCGCCAATGCCGGCGGCATCGCAAGTGCGACAAGTTGGGATTTTGGGGATGGAAATACGGCGACAGGCAGGCCAACCATACCTATACCGCCAACGGAACTTATAATGTGACCTATGTGCTTGCAAATGACTGCGGCGGTGATACGGTAACCGTTCCAGTCACCATCGCTTGCCTCGTGGGCACGACTGCACCCAATGGAACTGTGATCAGCCTTTACCCCAATCCGACCAATGGTTTTGCGGCACTTGAGCTGCAACTGCCCAACACGACAGAGACGGAGGTAGCCGTGACTGATATCACTGGCAAGATCATTTTCCGCCAAAATCAGGCGTATCCATCTGGCAAAAGCCTTCTTCAGATTGATTTGTCAAAGGCGAGCGCTGGAATTTACCTCGTTCATGTGACCACCGAAGGTCTGAAATGGCAAGGTAAATTGGTCAAGAACTGATCTCCAAAAGTCCTGAAAATGGGGAATGCCGGTGTTGGTATTCCCCATTTTTCATTTTCGGAGATTGGCTTGCAGGTATCCATTTTCCGTCCGCTTCTCTGAACTTCGTTTCTCCATTGTTCATTAATCAGTAGCTTTGTTGCGATGTACTTTTTGGACGAATTGAATGAAGCTCAACGTGCAGCCGCGGCTGCGACGGATGGTGCTGTCATGATCATTGCAGGGGCAGGTTCCGGAAAAACCCGCACGCTCACCTTTCGCTTGGCCTTCATTATTGATCAAGGATTTGCAGATCCTTTTGAAGTGCTCGCGCTGACCTTTACCAACAAGGCGGCCAAGGAAATGAAGGAAAGGATCGTCAAATTGGTGGGGCCCGAGGCGAAAAATATCTGGATGGGAACCTTTCACAGCATTTTTGCAAGAATGCTGCGAATGGAGGCCGAAAAAATCGGCTACACCAACTCCTTCACCATTTACGATACCGACGATACCGAGAGTTTGCTCAAGAAAGTCGTGGATTCGATGGCTTTGGATCCCAAAAAATTCAAGCCAAGGGTCCTTTACACCCACATTTCCAGCGCAAAAAGCGCCTTGGTCGATCCGGAGGACTATGCGATCAACTACGTCACCGACGAACAAAGCAATACGATCGCAAGAATTTACAAAATCTATCAGACCAGGCTTTTTGAAAGCAATTCGATGGATTTTGATGACCTGTTGATGAAGCCGATTGAGCTTTTTCAGCGGTTTCCCGATGTCTTGCACAAATGGCAGAAGCGCTTCAAATACATCATGGTGGATGAGTATCAAGATACCAACCACGCGCAGTACATGATTACGCGCATGCTTGCCGGTCACCATGGCAACGTTTGCGTGGTGGGCGATGATGCGCAATCCATTTACTCT
The DNA here is from genome assembly GCA_016718825.1 of Bacteroidota bacterium. NCBI lineage: Bacteria > Pseudomonadati > Bacteroidota > Bacteroidota bacterium. The sequence continues at coordinate 5,281 of JADKCL010000012.1, forward strand.
TTCCGCGGCGCCAACATTGCCAACATCCTGAACTTCAAAAAGGATTATCCCGAGGCGCGCCAATTCAAACTGGAGCAGAATTACCGTTCCACCAAAAACATCGTTGGGGCCGCCAACAGCGTGATTGCACGGAACAAGGACCAGCTGCAAAAAACGGTCTACACCGACAATGACGCGGGTGACCTCATCAAAATCCTGGAATCCAACACCGAGCAGGATGAAAGCAAGGCCGTGACGGATGCGATTCGGGAGCAAAAAATGCGCAACAGCTATCGCAACCAAGACTTTGCGATCCTTTACCGCACCAACGCGCAGTCGCGCTCCGTGGAAACCGAATTGCGCCGCGCCAACATCCGCTACAAAATCTTTGGCGGACAAAGCTTTTACAAACGCAAGGAAATCAAGGATGTGACCAGCTATCTAAAGCTGGCGATCAATCCCAAAGATACCGCAGCCCTGCTGCGCGTGATCAACTACCCGGTCAGGGGGATTGGCAAATCCTCCCTCGACAAACTGACGGTCATCGCCGACGAAGCCAAGCTCGGGCTTTGGGAGGCTTTGATGCAGGTCGAGCGCTTCACCGAATTGGGCAAAGCCCGGAAGGCATTTGCAGATTTCGTCCTGATGATCCGCACATTCGGCATCAAGGCCAAGGAGGCCAATGCCTACGAAGCTGCGAGTTACATCGCCAAACAGAGCGGCATTCTCAAGGAATTGCACCAGGAAAACAGCATTGAAAGCCTGAGCCGCTGGGAAAACGTGCAGGAACTCCTCAACGCAGCCAAGGAATTCACCGAAGATCCTGATCAAGATGCCCATTCGCTCGATGCCTTCCTCGCCGAAATTTCGCTCTACAGTGATCAGGATGACAAGGAGGACGACCTCGACTTCGTGACCCTGATGTCGATTCACGCGGCGAAGGGCTTGGAGTTTCCGAGTGTATTTGTGGTCGGCATGGAGGAGGAATTGTTCCCGAGTTTCATGTCATTGGGCAGCCGCGCAGATTTGGAGGAGGAACGCCGCCTGTTTTATGTCGCTGTGACCCGCGCCAAGGACCGGCTCACGTTGAGCTACGCCAAAAGCCGCTACAAATACGGCAGCCTGAGCTACAATGAACCCAGCAGGTTTCTGACAGAAATCGATGTTGAATATCTTGCGCTACCGAGTCGCGGGCGCGGGCCTGCTCCTGCACAACAAGGCATCCCGATCACAACGCGTTCGCTCACGCAGCGTCCACAGCGCGGCACGCAACGCGGCGCAAGCATTCAAGAAGAATTCGAAGGGGACAACCTTGATGGGCTCCGCCCCGGCATGGAAGTGCGCCACAGCAAGTTTGGTCAAGGAAAAGTCCTCGTCGTCGACGGAAACGCGCAGGAAAGGAAAGCCACGATCTTTTTTCAGGACATCGGGCAGAAGGTATTGCTGCTCAAGTATGCAAAACTGAAGATTTTGAATTAAGTTTGCCAACCAAGGCGCTTGGGCATGGAATCGATGACGCTGCTGGCAATTGCGCCCCGAAGCGAATAAGCAGCAATGGTCCTGAGCGCCCGAATCAACACGATAAGATAGCATGAAGTACAAGATCTCTGACGAGCCCATGAAATTGAGAGAATTTGGACGTAACGTTCAAATGATGCTCGACTATTGTAAGACACTCCCCGACCGCGAAGAACGGAATGCATTGGCCCGCACCATCGTGCGTATCATGGCCCATATCAATCCTTCAGTTACCGAAGAGGCTGACTATCAGCAGAAGCTTTGGGACCACCTGATGCTCCTTGCAGACTACGATCTCGATGCGGATATTCCTGCCGAATTTACCCGTGCCGAAGAGAGCCGCAGATTCACGCGCCCCAAGACGCGCATGGAATACCGCACCCATCGTTCGCGCTTCCTGCAATACGGCCATAACGTCGAGCTACTCGCCGAGCAAGCCTACAAAATGGAAGACGAAGAGGAAAAAATGGCGCTCGTCGCCTTGATCCTCAATGTCATGAAAATGCAGATCAAGGGCGCCGAAAAGGACATCAATGCCGAGCTCATCGTCTGCGAACACTTGAAAACGTTGAGCAAGGGCAGGTTGGATTACCAACCCGAAGACGTGCGCTTCCACAAGTATGCACGTGAAACGATGCCGCAATTGGCCAACTACAGCACGGCAACCTATCAACCGCGCAACGGCGCCAAAAAGAAAAAGAAGAAGGTCCAACCCCAAAAGAAGTACAAATAAGCAGCTATGCAATACTTTGAGATCGAAGGTGGTCACCAATTAACGGGTGAAATCGAGCCCCAAGGAGCTAAAAACGAGGCACTACAGGTTGTTTGTGCCGTATTGCTCACCGAGGAAAAGGTTGTTCTGGAGAACGTTCCTGACATTCTCGACGTCAACCGCCTCATCGAGCTGCTTGAAATCATCGGCGTCGAGGTCAAGCGCCTCGAACCTGGAAAAATCGCCTTCCGCGCCAAGGACGTCAAAATCAGCCTGCTCAACGGGCCTGAATTCCGGAATGCAGCTGCAAGGTTGCGTGGTTCCATGATGATCCTCGGTCCGCTGTTGGCACGTTTTGGCGAAGCCTTGATGCCGCAGCCGGGTGGGGACAAAATCGGTCGTCGCAGGGTCGACACGCACTTCCTCGGTTTTCAGCAGTTGGGCGCCCACTTCGTCTACAACGAAAAGGAAAGCTATTTCAAGGTCTTCTCCCATGGCCGTCTCAAGGGCACGTTCATGCACTTGGACGAACCCTCCGTTACGGGTACAGCCAACATTATCATGGCGGCAGTCCTTGCAGAAGGCACCACGACGATCTACAATGCCGCCTGCGAGCCTTATATTCAGCAACTCTGCAAGTTGCTCAACAGCATGGGCGCCAAAATCGAGGAAACCACGATTGGCTCCAACAAGCTGATCATCAACGGCGTTGAAAAGCTCGGCGGCAACAAAAAACCGCACCGGATTTTGGCCGACATGATCGAAGTCGGTTCCTTCATTGGTATGGCAGCCATGACGCAAAGTCAGTTGACGATCAAGAATGCCGATGTGGAGCACTTGGGCTTGATTCCTTCGGTTTTCCGTCGACTGGGCGTCGACTTGGAAGTACGCGGCAACGACTTGATCGTGAACCGTCAATCGATTTGCAAGATTGACACCTATATAGATGGTACTTCGCTGACCATTTATGACCACCCATGGCCGGGCTTCACGCCTGACCTTTTGAGCATCGTGCTCGTGGTGGCAACGCAATGCGAAGGCAGTGTGCTCATTCACCAGAAAATGTTTGAGAGCCGGCTGTTTTTCGTGGACAAATTGATCGAAATGGGTGCACAGGTGATTTTGTGTGACCCGCACCGCGCGGTCGTCATCGGTCTTGGGCGCAAGCACATGCTGCGTGCCATCCGCATGACTAGTCCGGATATCCGTGCCGGCATCGCCCTGCTCATTGCCGCGCTCGGGGCCAACGGCACAAGCCGCATCTACAACATCGAGCAGATTGACCGCGGTTATCAGAATATCGAAGCGAGACTCAACGCGCTAGGTGCCCGCATCAAGCGCATGAAGGAATAGGGCCATCCATCAAGGCAGCCCACATTTCATGGTGTATTTCTACCGGCTCACTTTCACGTTTGCTGCCCTCCTTGGATTGATACTGGGACTTGGCAGCAATTCCCACGCGGCAAACGCTGATTTGGCGTTGGAAGGTGGCATGGACAGCATTCCACGAAATGCACTGGTCTTTGTCGAGGGGTTTGATTCCCAAGGAAAAAGCATCAGCATTTCTGTAGGATTAATTGTCAAAAAGGGCTTTGTCGCACTCAACTACCACTACTTGGTGGGTGCCACCGAAGTCAAATGTTTCAAACCGGGCGAGACACAGGCGCACGTTTCCAATGGATTTTTGTCCGTCGAGGAAAACCAAGACCTGATCGTCATTTCCGTTCCAACGCTTGAAGGTACGATTGCGAACCTCAGTCCGCTGAATTTTCCTGCCAATGGGAGTACCGTGCAATTAACTGGCAGTGCAGATCAGCATCGATTGGTTTTCGGAAATGCGCTGGTTTCCGGTACCAAGGACATCCTCGGGAAAACCATGCCGCAGATGATTTCCACGCAAATGGAAGACTGCACCGGCGGTCCGATTTTTCAAGGAAATCAGGTCGTAGGCTTTGCAGTGGCCGGCTATTTGGATGATCGCAGGTACTATGCCTACGGGATTCCAGCCTACGAATTGAAACGTTTGCTCAACCGCAGCTTCATCATCAAGACTTTCAGTGCTATGAGTGAAATGGCCCCCACCCCATTCGCCCCCTTTCAAGCAAACTTGATGGAATCGTTGGAGGCTGTGCTTTGGCAAAGCTTTGCCGACGCGGAGCGCGTGGTCACGAAACGCAAGAAGATGGTGCTGATCGACGTTTCGACCAAATGGACAGGATGGTCCAACCTCATGGAAAAAAACACCTACACCAAAAAGGGGATCATCCGCTATCTGAACGAGAATTTTTATGCCGTGCGGTTGGATGCAGAATCCAATGACACCATCGTCTTCAACCGGCTGGCATACCACCGCAATTCTGGCAGTCCCTACCATACATTGGCTTACTCTTTGCTTGAGGGGAATATGCAGTTTCCATCCACGGTGATTCTCGACGAGGAGTTGAATGAATTGTTGGTGATCCCGGGATATATGGATGCAAAAAAGATGGAGGTGGTTCTCCATTATTTCTTTGAAAAGGCCTATCTCAATGTTGCACTCAGCTTCCAGCAATACGAATCCAAGTATTGGGAAAAGCTGCGTGTGTTGGATGGCAACTAAGTTGTTTTACAGAAACATATAGAAAAATGAGCCAGAAAGACTTGGAAGAAACATCAGAATCAGTTTCAGAAATGATTGATAACGAGAGCGAAATCTCTGAAATCGAGGTTTCGGCAGTGGAGGAGGTTCCTGCAAACGACGATCAGTTGCTCATGGACATGCGCGCAGAGTTGGAATCTGCCAAAAAGCGTGCAAACGAAGCCACCGATCAATATTTACGCGTGTTGGCTGAGTTTGACAACTTCAGAAAGCGTAGTCGCCGCGAATATGATTCGTTGCAGGAATATGCCTCGGAAAAAGTACTTAGCGCATTGTTGACGGTCTTGGACGACTTTGACCGAACGCTGACAGCAATGGAAAAAACTGACAATTTGTCATCCATCAAAGATGGCATTACGTTGGTCACCAACAAACTTCACCGCACCCTCGAAAAGGAAGGTCTTAACCTGATCGACTGCCAAGATGCAGACTTTGACAGCTCCTTGCATGAAGCGATTCACAGCATCGAGGTCCCTGCCGAGAAAAAAGGGAAGGTCTTGGAGCAAGTCGAGAAGGGTTACCGCCTCAAAGACAAGGTGATCCGGTATGCGAAAGTAATCGTGGGAGAATAAGGGCATGGCCAAGAGAGATTATTACGAAGTACTTGGCGTCGCCAAAGACGCTCCCAAAGACGACATCAAAAAGTCGTACCGCAAGCTTGCCATGCAGTATCACCCCGACAAAAATCCGGGTGATGCAACGGCAGAGGACAAGTTCAAGGAGGCTGCTGAAGCCTACGAAGTGCTGAGCGATGAGCAAAAGCGCGCCCAATACGACCGTTTTGGCCACGCAGCCATGGGTGGTAACGGTGGCGGATACACGCAGGTAAACATGGACGACATTTTCTCCCGCTTCAGCGACATCTTTGGTGGCGGCGGTGGAAGTCCATTTGAAAGCATTTTTGGCGGCGGCGGCGGCCGGCAGCGGCAACGTCCACGTGGGCAACGCGGAAGCGATCTGCGGGTCAAGGTTCCCTTGACCATGGAAGAAATCTATGATGGCGTTACCAAAAAGATCAAACTTTCACGCCACGCGACCTGCGAAACCTGCAACGGCATTGGTGCAAGCAGTTCCGACGCTTACCGCACATGCACGACTTGCAACGGCAGCGGCGAGTTGCGTCGTCAAGCAGGGGGAGGATTTTTCCAGCAAATCGTCGTCAGTGCTTGCCCGACCTGTCAAGGCGAAGGCCGCGTGATCTCAGCCGCATGTCCTGCATGCAGCGGAGAAGGCCGCAAAGAGATTTCCGAGGTGCTCGAGGTGAAAATCCCAGGCGGTATTACCGAAGGCATGCAAATCACGATGCGTGGCAAAGGCAATGCAGGCAAACGTGGCGGCGCACCGGGCGACCTGATCATCTTGGTGGAAGAAACAGCACACGCCGAATACGAACGCCATGGTGACGACCTCATCTACGAACTCTGGCTCAACTTCGCGGATGCAGCCATGGGTACAAGTGTGGAGGTACCAACCCTGAGCGGCAAAACTCGCTTCAAGATTGCTCCCGGCACACAATCAGGCAAAATCTTCAGGCTCAAGGGCAAAGGGTTTCCGATCATCAACGGCTACGGACGAGGTGATCAGCTGATTCAAGTTCATATCTGGGTGCCTCAGACGCTCAGCCGTGACGAAAAAGCTGCGATGGAGAAAATCAAGGAGAGTCCGAATTTCAATCCCAATCCCACCAAAAGTGACAAGGGATTCTTTCAACGAATCAAAGACATGTTTTCTTAGGAAACATCGATACATCAATAAGGGGGCTTTGCCCCCTTATTGTTTTCCATGAGGGACTTTTTCCCGTGCATTCAGTGGAAACCTATCTCGCAAATCGCGCATGGGTCGCTCAAAATAGCGAAATAGGACCCAAGAAAGGACGAAGGTGATCGCCCAAAACAATCCAAATCGTACAAAGGCAATACCCAACGGGGGTTGCTGATCGAGTGCACGGCTCATTTCTCCGGTGAGAATAGGCAACAAGATCAACTGCACCAAAGTAAGATTGAGCAAGTACATCGAATAAGATACTGTGCTCACAAATCGCACCGGCATTCCCAGATACTTCCATCGGGTTGATCGCCAACTCGCAAGGAAAGGCAATGCAAGCATGCCTGCCAACGGTTCAAAACTCGGTTGCCAAACTGCCCGGTAATAGATTCCGTTGCTGAGGAAGCGCATGTTCACTGTCATCATGAACACGATCGCCAGGGACAAACCCAAACCCCAATCCTTATACTTGATGCAAAACTCTTTTTTATAACGGAAAAGGTAAGCCATTATCACACCATACATCAAGCTATCAAGACGATAGATCACAATCTTGCGCAGCATATCTGGAAGCTTCTTGTCTTCCGGGTCGAGATAGTACTGCTGCATTCGTAAAACAAGTGGCAAGACCAAAATGGTGATTGCGACAAAAAGCACCGCATTTTTTCGTTCCTTGAATAAAAATGAGCACGCAAAAATCAGCACAGGCAGAAGCAGGTAAAACCACTCTTCTACCGACAAACTCCAAGCCTCTGGAAAGAAAAACTCCGGATGGGGGACCACCAAGTTCTGAGAAAAAATGTAATAGGTCCAAGTGAATTCGTCGGTGGATCTCCCCAAAGCATAGCAGAGGACAAGCACCAGGGTGAGGATCAATACATAATTGGGGAGGGTACGAAACCAACGGCGAATCCAAAATTGGAAGATTTCACGGGGTCCAAAATTTTGTTCCTCCAGAATTCGCAGCAGAATCCCGCCAATCAGAAACCCGCTGAGCACAAAGAAGACCGATACGCCATCCATGGCAGGCAGTGGCAGGTTGAAAATCCGTTGCACAGAGACCGGCAATACAAACATCGAATGCATGTACATGACGATCAATATCGCGATGGCACGCATAAGATCAAGACCAAAAATCCGGCCACTAGCCTCCTCTTTCTCCAACATTTAAATCTGGGATATCTTTGTAACTCAAAATAAGTACGTAGACCCCGAATATGCAATTTTGCAACAAAACACCCTGGGATCCCGAGAGAAAAGGAAAAGCTGGAAAACAATTCATTGGGCTACCTAAACACCAAATTGCCTCAAATGATGATCCAAATGGATCCAACCCATTCGGCACCACTCCTTTTCACCCATTATCCCAAAGGTTGGGTGGGCGGCCCAAGGGTATTCATTCCCTTTGGAAACCACGATATCGATGTAGGCATACAAGGCTTGGCGGTCTTTTTCAAAATCAGTGGGCTTTGTACCGCTCGTAAGCTGATCGAGCTCCGGCATGGTTGACACCTTCCCCTTTGGAGCTGGCATTCCCGCCAAAACCAACCATCGCATCAGCGTGCGCCCAAAAAATCCTGCCTCGCCCTTCACTGGCAACTCTCCCAAAGCCATCCTGAACTGATCGGCGAGGTGGCAAAGCACCTGAGCGGCATTCATCTTGCCCCACAACGCAGGAGAATCGGGCTGCAACTTCGCGATTCTCGCCATCATGGCGGTTTTTGCGTCCGGATCCAACAGGGTATTCTTCATGTGACATTCGACTTAAGAACTGCTAAAATAGTGCACATTCCGCAATTTGCCGGTCATTCTTCGCAGCTGAGGCAGTCTTTCATCCTTCATTGGCTGCTCCTTCCATCGAACTCAGCTTCGTTGACCATTTCTCGAATCCTTCTTCGATTTCTTCCTTGCCCTCACGACGGGAGCGCATTCGTTGCTTACGCCAACGCTTCTCCCTTTCGATGGCCTCATCGTCTCTCATCTTGTCAAACTTACGCTTTGGCATCGTCCATCACCTCCTTTCCCCGTGCATAGTCGAGCCTACCTTGCGCAAATGCCTCCCAAGCTTCGTTGACTTCCTTGCGGTGCTCACGGTCCCGCAACTTTGATTTTGTATCCCTGCGAATGGATTTCCAGCCATTGCGACGTGGAGACTTGATTTTCAGGCCATGCTCCCGGAGACAGCCTTGTGTTTCAAGCGCGTCGAGATAGGCAATCTCCTGCTTGAGTTCCACGTTGGGAATGAAGCGATGCGCAATCCAGAGTTTGGACCGCCGGGATTCAAATACCCAGGGTTCGATGACGCAATAAACCCGCTGATAGCGGTCCCAGCCCTGATAAAAATAGCCTTTGAGGTGGTTGGGGAGGCGTTCATACCTCCTCGAATTCAATTTTGCAGGCGTATGCCGCCATTCTTCCCAACGCCTCAGCTTTGGATTCCAGTTTTTGAAATCCTTGCGCCGCGCGTCTTCCACCTTCTGCACATGCTGCAGCAATTCCAGGAACCGACGTGCATCCGACCGGCTTGCGACATCTTTTCGCACCACCAAATGCCTGCGATATCCCCAGAATTTCGGCACCTCCAACGGCACACGTTCTTCATTTTCATGACGATCCAGAATCCAGAGCTGGTTACTTCTCCTCCGGATTTGGATCATTCGCTTTTCGGCAGCCGTTTTATTGGCACGCACGAATAACCGATCGCCCATAAGACCTTCGATCTTAAAATGTTATGTAACTTGAAAAAGGTTTGCGCTTGTCAATTCAACCGCAGTGGCGGTGGAAGTACAAGACGTCTTTTGTCGAAGGATGGACTACCGTAACATGATGCTGCAAAGCTAGCAAAGCGCATCACAATTTTGTCTCCGTTCACCTTCTCCTTTTGACGATTCGCCACTGGAATTGAGCAGTTTGCATGGGAGTCAGGAATCAACAATGCGCGGTGCAAAAAAAACACGGTCAAATAATCCACAAACAGGGTTTTTGTGAAAGTTTATGGTGAATTTTGCAGGCATTGCTGACAACAGCAGTCAAGACCGAGTGATTGTAAAGAAAAAAGCTGCCGAAATGCTGCGCATTGCATTGTTTGCCTCCGGAAACGGAAGCAACGCGGAGCGTATTGTTCAGCACTTTCAAGGCAGTGATTCTGTTGCAGTTACCGTGATCTTCACCAACAATCCCAAGGCAGGCGTAGTAGCAAGAGCAAAGGCGCTTGGCATCAGCCTTGAAGTACTGTCCAAAAGATGCTACGAAAGCGGAAGCGAATTGCTTTCAGAATTGCGTAGGCATCAGGTTGACTTCATCGTCTTGGCAGGATGGCTGAAGCATGTGCCGGATGCAGTCGTGGCAACCTACCGTGGCCGCATCGTGAACATCCATCCCTCTCTCCTGCCTGCTCACGGCGGCGAAAGCATGTACGGGAGTCGCGTGCATGAGCAGGTCATCGCCAATGGCGACTCTGTATCCGGCATCACCATCCACCATGTCGACGAGCATTACGATCAGGGTGAGATCATTCATCAAGTGAAACTATCGGTGCAACCCAACTGGGATGCAACCACTTTGGCACAAGAAATCCATGCGCTGGAACATGCGCACTATCCAACAGTGATTCAAAATTTGATCGAATCGGTGCAGGAGGCCCCCAATCAGGCGCTTCGCAAGATCGAAACCGCCCTCATCAGTGTCTACCACAAGGACGGATTGGATGCCATCGCTTTGCAATTGCAGGCACTTGGCGTCACCATCATTTCCACGGGAGGTACAAGCGACTTTCTCAAGGGTTTGGGCATCGAGGTTACCGACGTGGCCGACTTGACCGATTATCCCTCGATCCTCGGCGGACGTGTGAAGACGCTGCATCCCAAAGTCTTCGGGGGAATTCTCGCAAGACGTGCCGATGCCGGCGATGTTGCGACCATGGAGGAATATGGAATCCCAAGCATCGATTTGGTGATTGTGGATCTTTATCCTTTTGAGGATACCGTTGCATCAGGTGCGGCAGAGCAGGCGATCATCGAAAAAATCGACATCGGCGGCATTTCGTTGATCCGCGCAGCAGCCAAAAACTTTAAGGACGTGTTGTGCTTGCCTTCGCGCAACCACTACGCTGAATTCTTGGATACCTTGACAAGGCAGGAAGGCTGCTTTACACTGGCGCAACGCAAGTACTATGCAGCTGAGTCCTTTGACGTCTCTTCCCATTATGACAGCCAAATTTACGGCTACATGGTGGGTGAGCCGCGCAGCTTCAAGCGATCGATCCAACAAAAGAGTCCCTTGCGGTACGGTGAGAATCCGCATCAAGAGGCGGTTTTCTACGGTGACTTGGACGCGCAGTTTGAGCAATTGCATGGCAAGGCTTTGTCTTACAACAATTTGCTTGATGTCGATGCAGCGGTCAACTTGATGGCCGATTTTCAACAAGGCGAACCCTGTTTTGCGATTTTCAAGCATACGAACCCTTGCGGCGTTGCCCTGGGAACGACGCTGAAGCAAGCATGGGACCGCGCCTTGGAATGCGATCCGGTATCGGCCTTCGGCGGCATCATCATCTGCAATGGCATCGTGGATGTGGACGTTGCCGATGCGATTCAAGAGATTTTCTTTGAAGTATTGATTGCTGAAGGATTTACAGCTGATGCATTGGCAAGATTGCAGCAGAAGAAAAACCGGATTCTGCTAAGGCGCAAATCACACGACCTACCACGCCATACGGTGCGAACGGCCGTCAATGGCCTTCTTTTTCAGGAAAAGGACAACCTTTTGACCGATTCCTCCGTATATGAGCCGAAATCTACAAGGCAAGTGACTGAAAATGAACTTGCTGACGTGATATTTGGGGAGAAAATCGGAAAGCATCTCAAGTCGAATGCCATTGCGATTGTAAGGCAAAAGCAGCTGATTGGCAGTGGTGTCGGGCAGACATCGCGCGTCGACGCGCTGAAGCAAAGCATTGCAAAGGCAGCTGAGCGCGGATTTTCGCTGAAAGGCGCCGTACTCTACTCGGATGCATTTTTTCCATTTGCAGACAGTGCCGAGCTGGCGTTGAAGGCTGGCATTGAAGTTTTGGCAGAGCCGGGTGGCTCGGTCAAGGATCAGGAAACGATTGATTTTTGTGAAAAGCACGGAATGTGCTTGATATTTACGAAGTATCGCCACTTTAGGCATTAATTTTTAGGAAGCGGGATCTACTATGGGTTTGTTTAACTTTTTTACCTCGGAAATCGCCATCGACCTTGGCACCGCCAACACACTTATCATGCACAATGATGAGATCGTGGTCGATGAGCCGTCTATTGTGGCCCTTGACCGGATGACAGGCAAAGTTCTGGCTATCGGCAAGGAGGCCCAACAAATGCATGAAAAGACGCACGAAAACATCAAAACGGTGCGTCCGTTGCGTGATGGTGTGATTGCTGACTTTACGGTCGCAGAACACATGATCCGCGGCATGATCAAAATGATTCATCCAGGCCGTCGCCTGATGCCGAGCAACCACAAGATGGTCATCTGCATTCCGAGCGGCATTACCGAAGTCGAAAAACGCGCTGTGCGTGACTCGGCCGAGCACGCAGGTGCCAAGGAAGTCTATTTGATTCCAGAACCAATGGCAGCTGCGATCGGTATCGGCATCAACGTCGAGGAGCCGGTCGGTCACATGATCGTCGACATCGGCGGTGGAACCACCGAGATCGCCGTGATTGCCCTTTCTGGAATCGTGAGCGACCAAAGCATCCGGATCGCAGGTGACGAATTCAACAGCGACATCTTGGATTATATGCGCCGTCAGCACAACCTGCTGATCGGGGAGCGCTCTGCCGAGCGTATCAAAATCGAAGTCGGAGCAGCTTTGCCCGAACTCGACAACCCGCCTGCGGACATCGAAATCCGCGGCAAAGACTTGATGACCGGTATTCCAAAGACGATTTCCATCAGCTATCGCGAAATCGCCCATGCTTTGAACAAGAGCATCGCCAAAATCGAGGAAGCTATCCTGAAGGCGTTGGAATTCACGCCTCCTGAACTTTCCGCGGACATTTATGACCGCGGTATCCACATCTCAGGTGGCGGTGCTTTGTTGCGTGGCTTGGACATTCGCCTCAGCGAAAAGACCAAACTTCCGATTCACATCGCCGACGATCCGCTTCGTGCCGTCGTGAAAGGTTCTGGAATTGCCCTCAAAAACACGGGTACCTTCAAGTTTTTGATGACTTGATTTGCAGGCATTTGCCAATTGAATTGCAGCACCTTTAGTCCCGCTTCCATATTCCGCTTGCACTTCATTGGCGATCACGTTTTTTTCTCGCATCTCGATACGTTTTTGAGCAACTGATCTATGTGGCGCATTTTCCGGTTTCTTGGCCGGTTTGGAAACTTCCTCTTGTTCCTGTTTCTGGAGCTTGTGGCATTTATCATTATTGTCTCCACCAATCATAAGCAACGCACGATCTCTGAAGGGATGTTGCTCGAAATGTCGGGTTCCCTGGCAGAAAGAAAGTCCTCAATTTTCAGTTATTTCAACCTGAATACTGAAAATGAAAACCTCAAGGAGCACCTTGCCGCCTTGCAAAGTCAGGTCTTGGCTTTGCAAGATTCGCTCAACGTTGTACTTCACCGCCGGCCGGATAGCCTGGACTATATGGTGGTTCCAGATTCAATTGCCAAAGACAGTTGTCTGTTGATGGAATTTACCGAATTGGAACTTCCTGACTCCCTGATCCCCGTCTCCAGGTACAAGTTTATCCCTGCAGTGGCCATCAATAATTCCGTAAATCTGAATTACAACTACATCACCATCAACAAGGGTCGCAATCAAGGCGTGGTGATGGACATGGGAGTGATTTCGCCGGATGGGATTGCAGGACAGGTGGTTAATGTCAGCGCCAACTATTCACTTGCCTTGAGCGTGCTCAACGACAAGTTCTTGACCGGGGCTAAATTGCTCCACAATTCCAACGTGGGTACTATTCGATGGTCGGGGACCAATCCTCGGTTTGCGACGCTGAAATTCATTCCCCAAACCAGTCAGATTAACATCGGCGACACGGTTGTAACCTCTGGTTACAGTACGGTCTTTCCAAAGGACTACATGATTGGCCGGGTGAGCGAATTTAATATCCATACACAGGATGGCTTTTATGATATCACGGTAGAATTGGCGACCAATTTCCGCGGCCTGCACCACATTTTTCTGGTTCAGCACAGTCATCAGGCCGAAATCGACTCCATTGAGCAAAACAAACCGGCACAATGAATCTCTACCTACGGCATACCGCAATTTTTGTATTGTATTTGCTGGCGCAAGTATTGGTCTTGCGTCACTTGACGCTGTTTGAAACAGCGTCTGCCCACATATTTCTGGTTTCCCTTCTGATCCTGCCGGTGACGACGCCATTTCCAATCTTGCTTTTGATGGGATTCTTTGCAGGTATGCTGGTGGACCTGCTGTCCTTTGGACCGTTTACCGGGATTTCTTCTTTTTCGGCGGTGTTGATGTTGAGCCTGCGAAATGCCTGGGTATTCTTGATCACCAACAAATCCAGCTTCAGGGGAAGCGAGGAAACCATGATCAGGGTGCAGCCGATTGGCTGGCTTTTGCAGTATATGGTGCCTATGGTCTTGCTTTATGAGTTGAGCTATCATTTGTTGGAGGCCTTCGGTTTCGATGATTTCGGCATCACAATGCTACGTTTCATCACCAGCAGCTTGTATACTTTGTTGTTGTGCATCATTTTTACTTACTGGATTCACCAAGACTATAAGCGTTGAACAATAATAGCAACAGGGGAACTCAAATTCTGATAGGCTTTGCCTTCATCCTGCTCCTATTTGTGGTGCGCTTGCTGTTTTTGCAGGTGATTTATGAAAAATACTCCATTCAGGCTCAGGCAGTTGATATGGAGAAGGTGGATTTATATCCTTCACGTGGCATTATTTATGACCGTAAGGACCGCCTTTACGTCAAGAATACCCCAATTTTTGATGTGATGTTCATGCCAAGCCAAATCACGATTCCGGACACCAATATCCTTGTCGAGCATCTTGGACTTACCCGGGAAAAGATTCGGGCAGCCTTAAAGCAGTACACGAAAATCGATCGGTATCATTGGCAGCCCTTGGTCACCAAGCTTGATCAGGAACGCTTTGGCAGGTTTAGCGAGCAGATGTATAAGTTTGAGGGAATCAAAGTGGTAACCCGGCCAATCCGGGAGTACAACTATCCGGCTGGCGCGCACTTTTTGGGCTACCTCTCCAAGATTGATTCAGGGGACATCAAACGGCAGATCAAGGAAGACGATGTCAAAGACTATCCATATAGCGGCGAGGATTTGATCGGCAAACTCGGCATCGAATATCAATATGAAAAGACCCTTCGCGGGAAAAAAGGCTCCAAACTGGTATTGGTGGATCACCTCCACCGCCAAATGGAGTCCTATGACGACGGGAAATACGATGAAAACCCGGTTTCGGGATCCGATATCAAACTAGGTGTCGATGCAGACCTGCAGATGCTGGGGGAGAAGTTGATGCAAGGAAAACGTGGAAGTATCGTCGCCATCGAGCCTAGTACGGGCGAAATCCTCGCCTTCGTTTCAGCTCCGAGCTATGACCCGTCTGAGTTGACCGGCAGCAACTTGGGAAACAACTACATGCGCCTGTTTGCAGACCCCGAGTTACCGCTGATCAACCGTCCGCTAAGCGCACAGTACCCTCCTGGATCGATCTTCAAGATGGTGCAAGCGCTTGCTGCCTTGGCGGAAGGGGTCATCGATGAAAACACCCACTACGGTTGCGGCGGATCGTGGTTCAGGAACAAAGGGAAACCTGCTTGCCATGGTGCCCACGGTTCGGTAGATCTGTCTTACGGGATCAAACAAAGCTGCAACAGCTACTTTGCCGAAGTTTATTATTCCTATCTTAATCACTCAAAGTTCAAGGACATTCACGAATCGTACCAAAGCTGGTACGACCGGATGATCACATTCGGAATTGGCCACAAGCTCGGCGTGGACATTCCGGATGAAAAACCAGGCAACCTTCCCCGCAAGGAGACTTATGACAAGACTTATGGTAAAAAAGGTTGGGGCGCATTGACCATCTACTCCAACTCGATTGGCCAAGGCGAAATATTGATGACACCGTTGCAAATGGCCAATATCGCAGTGTTGATCGCCAACCGTGGCTGGTACTATCCACCGCACTTTGTCGTTGCAGAAAAGGCATCCGGCACCCCATGGAAACCCAAGGAATACCCAAAAATCGACCCGCAAGGCAATCCGTTTCAGTATGAGGTGGTGGTAGATGCGATGGAACAGGTCGTGCTCGCAGGCACCGGCACCCGTGCACGCATTGACAGCATCACAGTTTGCGGCAAAACTGGCACGGTGGAAAACAAAGCCGGCGAAGACCACTCCGTTTTTATGGCATTCGCCCCCAAAGACAAACCGAAGATTGCAATTGCAGCTATCGTGGAAAACGCAGGTTTTGGCGGTACTTGGTCTGCGCCGATTTGCGCCTTTATGATGGAGCAATACCTGAAAGGCAAAATCAAGGATCCTGCAAAAATGCAGCCATTGATCGATGCCCGGTTTAGCCCCGTCAGACGAGAAAACCAGCCCGAAGCGGTAAAACCAGACCCCAACCAAATCATGAACGATGGCAACTGAGTACTCCATTCGAGAATCGAAGGTCGATTGGATTACCATCGGTCTTTACCTCATCATCGTCGTGCTGGGTTGGTTAAATCTTTATTCCACCTCTAGCAGCATTGATCCCTCCTACATCAACTTCAACAGCTACCACGGCAAGGAAGCTGTCTTTTTGATTGCATCCTTTGGATTGGGGATTTTTGTACTGTTCATGGACACCAAATTCGTCGAGTTTGTGTCGTTCATCTACTACGGATTGTGCATGGTTGCCCTTGTGGCGGTACTTTTTGTGTCCAAGGTCAGTGGTGCGGCGAGTTGGTTTGAAATCGGAGGGGTCAAGATCCAACCGACGGAATTTGCCAAAGTTGCGACACTCATGGCATTGGCCAAATTCATGTCGCGGTACAATTTCAGCCTCAAAAACCGGCAGGACCTTTTGACGGTGCTTGGGATCGTTTTCTTGCCAATGGTGCTCGTTTTGGCGCAGAATGACGCTGGATCAGCACTTGTCTTTTGCAGCTTGATCCTGGTTTTTTACCGTGAGGGCCTGCATCCGCTGATTTTGCTCGGATTGTTGCTGCTGGTTATGGTTGGGTTTATTTCCTTGGTTTTCAGTGCCGAAAAGTGGTTGCCGCTCTACCTCGGTGTTCCGCTCGTCCTTTTGGCTGGTGCTTCTTACTGGTACATCTTCCGCCGACGGTTCATCACATGGCATATTGTCGGCTTGCTATTTATGGTGAGCATCCCCTTTACTGCCACCAAGGTGGTCAAGGATTATCAAAGTGCCCGCTTCAGGGTTTTGGTTGCAAGCAATGCCGATATCAAAAAGGACGATGCACTGAAAAAGGTGCATTACAATTACATTCAAGCCCTTGTCGCGGTCGGCTCAGGAAAAGTCTGGGGAAAAGGATTTGGCAAAAGCACCCATACCCGTGCCAACTTCGTACCTGAGGAACATACCGACTACATTCACTGCGTATTTGGCGAAGAACATGGCTTTGTCGGCAGCACGGTCTTGCTGCTCCTGTTCTTCTTGCTTGTCGTGCGCGTGATCTACGTCGCCGAAAACTCAAAAACAGTCTATGCGCGCGTTTTTGGATACGGAGCGGCCTCGATTCTCATCGTGCACGTGGTCGTTAATATTGGGATGAGCATCGGCGTGGTCCCGACGATTGGCATTCCCTTACCATTCTTCAGCTATGGCGGGTCTTCCGTGATCGCATTCAGCTTGATGCTGTTCATCATGATGAATCACTACAGCTACCGCACAAACATCTTGTCAAGCGGATCAAGCTTCAGCGGCGGTGGCAATACACGCGGAGGTTTTACGCCACCTGTGCGCACACCCGCATCGAGTGCGCCAAAGGACTCAAACTTCAAACATTAAGATTGGAATCTGGCGCGAACCATGGCTTCAAATTCCTTTGAAACCTTGTCGTTGCGGTTCACATTGGGGTCGTTGAAGACGTACTTCTCAAGCACTTCATTGGTTTCTTCCAGTGACTCGGTCTTGTTGATCTTGTCCAACACAACCTTAAACTTCACGCTGCTCCCTCCAAATACCTTCTGCACGTATTGGAACTGTTTGTGTACAGGGATGTGCTCAGCTTTGATTGATTTGCCACTGTCTTCGTCTCCGCCGACCGGGCTTGCCTGCTGACGGAATTTATCGACCAGCGTCCTTGGTTCCTTGCTGCCAAATTCGTCGTTGCGCTCACTGCTCCCCAACAGGCTCTTGGGAGTGACAGGCTGCTCATTCACAGGCGGTTGCTCCACTTCCGGCTGACGAACTTCCTCCCTTGGCGGCTCATTGGTGCGCACGCGCACCTCAATTTTGGGGCTTTGAACGCCTTCCTTCTTCTCCTGACCGCGCTCCACAAGGCTTGGCTGCTTTCCTTCGCGGTTGGCAAATGCCTCATTGATGGATCTGGGCTTCTCTTCCACTTTGGGTTCCTCACGTGGTGTGCTCACCAACGGTTTGCGCACCTCAACCTCCTCTTGAACCCAAGGCGGCAGATTGCTCGGCCTCGATTCCTTTTCTTCCACTTCCGGCTTGGGCGTTTCAACCCACGGTGGTGTGGTAGGCTTGGATTCGCGCTGCGACGGTACCACCGGCTCTTCCCTTTTCTCCTCAGGGCGCTGGATGTTCTCCGGGCGAATACGAATCACCGGCTTCTTCCGCTCTTCTGCCTCAGGCTCGACAACTGCGGTATGGGTCGAATCCTCGACCACCGCGGTATTTTCCGGCTCTTGATAGCGACCAACCACCTCGTCAATTTCCTTACCCGTGAGATTGACAAAAAGCTCCCGCTGATATTCGCTGATGCTGCGGGATTCTTTTCCCTCCCAAAGCTCGATGACCCGGTCAAATTTTTCAAAAAAGACCTGACGCTCGACTTGGTTGAGGTTGTTCTTTTCGTGGTACTTCAGAATCGACTGAATCACGAAGTCAAAGCTGCTGAAATAAGGGGCATGTTTGCGGAAAACATCAATCCCGATTGCATCCGTATTCAGAAAAAAGAAGCGACCGATCGCATCCTCGGCATTGAGGATCAATTTGATGCTATTGTACACCGCTTGGCGCACCAAAGGCTCAAAATCGGCTTGTTTCACCAGGAT
The DNA here is from genome assembly GCA_016718825.1 of Bacteroidota bacterium. Lineage (NCBI taxonomy): Bacteria > Pseudomonadati > Bacteroidota > Bacteroidota bacterium. The sequence continues at coordinate 24,161 of JADKCL010000012.1, forward strand.
ATGCCCCGAAAGCAAATTCAAAAAGCGGCGCAAACCATCTTTGACCTCATTTGCCGAATAGTCAAAATAGGGATGCACCATCTGAGAAATCTGGGCATTCCAATCTTGATATATGCGGAACAAGATGAATTGATTTACCTGCGAATGGTGGCAAAATTCAGTAATGCCGGCACCATCAATGGCGCCGTTCTCAAATCGGTCTTGGGCAGATTGAAGCAACTTGGCGGTGATGTCATCGACCAACTGGTTGAGTTTCTGATCTGCGAGGATTATCTTCTTCATTCTAGGGGTAAGCCAATCAAAATATGGCTGCAAAAATAAACAAACTCTACTTGATTCAAGGCAAAATACAGGGCCGGATATACCCCAAAATCGGAGCGACTGTCCAAATAATGCGCCAAAACAACGAAATTCGGCTTGGTCAGAACCCAACGGCTTCGAAACCGTCAAAGAAGTTATCCACCTTCATATTGATAACCCGATCCAAAGCGGCACCGGGAGTTTTCTAATTTCGCAGCTTATCAAAGGCACTGTAGATGTTTATTGAGCCGCATTATGCCAACCCGGCAACAGGATCGATCGAAGTAGTCGTCGGAAGCATGTTTTCCGGCAAGACCGAGGAATTGATCCGTAGGATGCGTCGTGCCCAGATTGCCAACCAGAAGGTTGCCATTTTCAAGCCTTCGTTTGACACGCGGTACAGCGAATCCGACGTTGTTTCCCATGGCGGAAATTCAATCCCTTCCATTGCCGTCACCAATTCGCAGCAAATTTTGTTGCTGGTGCAGGATGTGAAAGTGGTTGGCATCGACGAAGCCCAATTTTTTGATGCCGGCATCGTCGATGTTGCGCGACAACTCGCAAGCCAAAACATCCGCGTGATCGCCGCCGGACTCGACATGGACTATACCGGAAAACCATTCGGCCCGATTCCAGCCCTCATGGCCAATGCCGAATTTGTCACCAAGGTCCATGCCATTTGCCAAAAATGCGGATCACTTGCCAATTACTCCTTTCGCAAAGTTCCCGCCGCGTCGCAGCTTCTCCTCGGCGAAAAAGACAGCTATGAGCCCAGGTGCAGGCACTGCTTCTTTGAGGACTTCAAGGGGAATTGAGAATTGAGAATTGAGAATGCGAAGCAACTCAGGAGCAACTGCGAAGCACATCACGAAGGCCTTTGAAAACAGACAAAACTGAGTACATCGCGAACTCCTTTGAATGTTTGAACACGTGAGCAATCACGTCAGTAAACCCGCAGGGTTCAGCGCAGCTAATTGAGAATGAAAAGCGCATCGCCTGCAGGATCCTATCATGGCGCTATAAGGGATTTTGGCTTTTCGATTCTGGCGAGGGATTTATAGGGATTCCCCAGCAAACACGGACCAGCGCATCCTTTGGTTGCGGACGATTCCGCAAATTCAACTGCCAAAAAACAGGCCCACCTTCAATCCGGCATTGGTTTGGCGGCCAAGAATGAACAGCGGGTCATTGAGGTACTCGATCGGGCGAATGGCGCGGTTCAGTGGGCCATAGTCGTTTTGATAAAGTCCAAACTGAAAATAGGGCCGAATGAAAATCCCGGGACCGACGCCGTCTTGAAAGGCAATCATCGTATGCAAGAAACTTGTCGTCCCCAGATTCAATTCGTTGACAAACCTTCCAAAAATCTGGCTTGGAAGCGACTCAGAAGGCCCGCGCTTGCCTGAAATCCTGACGTTGCCAAAGTCGATGGATTGCCCGATGGCCATCCTGAACCTTGGTTTGCGAATGAAAAACACACCCACACCCAAATCCATCGTACTCGCATTGTAACGAATGATGATTTCCTGGGACGGTTCCGGAGCATTTCCCGACAAAGGCCCCTTTGCCTTGGTCGTTGCCAAACGCATCGTGTAATGAAAATCGATCAGGACTCCGGCGAAATCCGCCCCCATGTGGGCGGTGATTCCAGCAGGCATGCGAATGTTATGCATTGGCTTTGATGCCGTCCAGAAATTCTCCTCATTAAAAGCCTGAAGCACGTAATTGAGACTGTCGAGCCGTGCAAAACTTTGGTTGTAGCCGATGCCAATGTGTACCCGGTTTTGGGCGTAGCTGTGGCAGGTGAGCAAAAGGCAGCCCATCCAAAACATCATCCCAACCCTATAAAACCGATTCCGCCGAGACACATTCATCGATTAATAACCCAAAATCTTCAGCATTGACTTGTAGCTCTGCTCCTTGGAGAAAAGCTTGGTGGTAATTTCGCCATTTTCATCGCGATCCACAACAATGTGTTTGGGCGTGGGCAGGAGACAGTGCTGCAAACCATGGTAGCCGCCGACGGATTCCTGATAGGCGCCTGTATTGAAAAAGCCGATGTATTGGTCGCGGCCGCGTTTGTAGCGCGGCAGGTAAATCGCATTGCTATGCGCCTCGGCATTGTAGTAGTCGTCGCTGTCACAAGTCAATCCGCCAAGGAATACACGCTCATAAGGCTCATCCAAGTTGTCGATGGCCATCATGATGTAACGCTTGTTGATCGCCCATGTGTCGGGCAACGTTGTCATGAAGGAGCTGTCGATCATGTCCCACTTTTCGCGGTCGTTTTGCTGCTTCTGATCGAGGATGTTGAAGAGGATCGCGCCGCTTTCGCCAACGGTAAATGTGCCAAATTCGGTGAAAATATCCGGTTCCTGCACCCGACGGGCGTTGCAATTCTCCTTGATCTGCGCCACAATCTCCTCGGCCATGTATTCGTAGTCATATTCGAATGCCATGCTGTCCTTGACTGGAAATCCGCCGCCAATGTTGAGGCTGTCGAGCTCCGGGCAGATATTTTTCAGGGCGCAGTAAACGTTGATGCACTTGATCAACTCATTCCAATAGTAGGCGGTATCGGTGATGCCTGTATTGATGAAAAAGTGGAGCATTTTCAGCTCCAAGTGCTTGTGCTTGCGGATCTTGTCCACATAAAACGGCACGATATCCTTGTAGCGAATGCCCAAACGTGAAGTGTAAAATTCAAATTTGGGATCCTCTTCGGCGGCAATGCGAAGTCCGATTTTGCAGGGTTTGTCGGTGAACTCGAGCAAGCGGTCCAACTCATGCATGTTGTCAAGCACGACGATCAGGTTCTCGAATCCCTTGTCCAACAAACGTGCGATGTTCTCGAGGTAAGTATCCTTCTTGAATCCGTTACAAATGATGAATCGATCCTTTCCAAGTTTGCCATCTTCGAAGAGGGACTCCACGATGTTGATGTCAAATGCACTGGAAGTCTCGATATGTGCGCCATGTTCAAGCACCTTTTCCAAGACGAATGAGAAGTGCGAACTTTTGGTGCAATAGGCATAATGGTAGTCGCCTTCGTAGAGCGACTTGGCGATTCCGACACCAAAAAGTTTGCGTGCGCGGTCAATTTGCTGCCCGATACGGGGCAAATAAGTCAGCTTAACCGGTGTACCGTACTGCTCGACAATGTCCATCAACGGGATACCCCACCAATGCAGTTGATTGTCATCAACATGAAAACCTTCCTGCGGAAAGTGGAAAGTCTGTGTGATGAGATCGATGTAACGGTTCTTCATTTCTTCTTCCAATTCAGTTACTTTCCTGATTTATTACAAATCCAAATCACCCGGATGATACAATTTTTCCAGATGCATCAAAAATAGAATAACTAGCGCCAAGCACAAAGAACTATTTGGATGGTAATCTAAATTTTACATCAGGCCCCTTCACTCCTCATAATCAATTCATTCGAAGACATTTGAGCGAGCCGGACTTGGTCTTGACAAGTCTTTTGGGAAGTAGGTAATACGGCGAAAGCCTGCAATCGGTGCTTGCAAGTGCATTGAGAACCAAAAATTTGGATGAGAAGGATTCTGAAATCGTCAATTGTCCAGAAACCGCAGCAAGTCGATATCGATGTTGAATGCAAGCCCGACATTGACAGGTCGTGCGGGAAGTGGTGTTGTCAATACTTGCAATGAACCTTGATTGAGCAATTGTTCGAGGGACAAGAAATCAAACTCTTGAAGCGGAATGTGCAGATAAGGAGTCAGCGACCAAACCCCTATGGATTCGCGGCTGCCGCGAAAAACGAATTTGGTATTGATGGTAATCGCAAGCATCGGCAAGCGCCGGTAGAGATAATAAGGAGTGCGCGCGATTTGGTTGGACGGACCGGTGCGCGTGAGCAGACGCATGTAACCTGCGTCGAGCGCACCCCCGAGGTACCAAACAAAAGTTTCATTGTCGATGGCAGCATATCCGGCGCCAAGGCTCAAGGCTTGCATGGTGAACCGCACGTCGCGCTGATCGATTCCGTTGGCCGAAGTGCTTTTTGCAGTTGCCCGCTGCCGTCTTGTATTGAGATTCAGGCTCACAAGACCTCTTCCCGAGCGAAAGCTTGCCTCATAAATCTCCCCAAACGGCCAATGAAACTGGTTCATCCGCTTGTAGAGAAATGCACGGCTATTGTACCGGTCGATTGGAATGTTGGCATTGGGCATGTTTCCAAAGCCTGCCTGAAGCCCGATACCCACAAAAAGCTGGGCACAACCTACCAATGGAATGAACGACAAGGCAATTCCAATTATTCCCCCAACAATCAGCTTCTTCATCATTGATTTCTGGCCACAGCCATTTTTACAGGGTGAAATAGTACAAATTCAGTGAATTCTACAATGTCAATTCCGAACCATTGCTATATTCGTAGCGCGTTGAATGCTGAATGACGCTCAAGGCGCCTGACAGTCTCTCAGCACCTAAGGATCACTTTGATCAACGATATTCACCTCAAAATTTTCATTTTCGTTATGGCAAATGTTCATGAAATAGAAGGAATCGGGCCGGTTTATGCAGAAAAACTTGCAGCCGCTGATGTCAGAACCACGGATTCGCTTCTGAAAAATGGTGGCAGCAAGGCGGGACGTACCAAAATTGCAGATGCCACCGGTATCAGCGAGACTTTGATTTTGCGCTGGGTCAACATGGCTGACCTGTTTCGCATCAAGGGCGTCGGCGAAGAGTATTCAGATCTTCTGGAGGCAGCGGGAGTAGACACCGTCAAGGAACTCGCCACACGCAGGCCTGACAACCTTCACGCCAAAATGGAAGAAGTCAACGCTGAGAGCAAATTGGTGCGTCAGCTCCCATCGCTTGCCAAAGTCGAAGCTTGGGTTGCCGAAGCCAAAACCCTGGAGCCGATGGTGACGCATTGACGCAATTGGAAAATACTTGAACATGCCCCAAAAGTGCTCCTTTTGGGGCATGTTTATTTCTGTTTTCCACGCAACCATTCACATTGTCTCTTGTCTGCGACAACGCCGGCTCCTCAGTGGAAAACATCGACTTTATCGATTCAGATTCTTTTTCTACCTTCGTACTTCACTTCATTGTCTCTCAAGGCGATAAGTGATTTCCAGTTTTGCCAGCAAAAATGGCGGTCAAGGCTGGAAATGCTCGATTTTATTCGTGGTTGACACTTGGCTATGAAATCAAGACTTGGATTTGTTTTGGTGTTGATGCTGCTCGGCGGCTTGAATTTTGGATTCAAGACACGCGGAAATCAGTCTCCAGACCTCAGTACGCCCCAAAAAAGCTTTGCCGCGTTTGTGGATATCTTGAAGTCCGGCGATGCTGCAGCATTGGAAAAAGTGGCCACACGCACCGGACAAGTATCTTTGGATGCCCTTTCAGATGGCGAAAATGTCAATGATGGCCTGACAGAGCTTGGCAAGGAATTGGAAGCATCCAAACCCAAGTGGGAAGAAATCACCGAAGACATCTATTTTGTAAGCGCGAGCATCGGTGAAAAAGTCCATAAAATGGAATTCACCAAGGAAGAGCCCGGATGGATGCTGTATCACTGGCAAATCGGCGGCGGCGCACATGAGGGTGAAAATCAACCCGAGCCAGGCGATTGGTAAGATTGCTATCGCAAACCATCCGTCTTCAACTTGCCGTATCTGAGGCAGGAATCGCCTCCAAGACAATTCTAAACCCAAGCCAAGTCGCAGGTCTTTCATAGGAATTGACACTCTCGATGGTGCAATCATCGGAACGGTGATTCCAACTTCCGCCTTTGGCAACGCCAAACTCGGCGACCATTTCGGCAACATTTCCAGTGAGATTGTAAAATCCAGAAGGATCGGCCCAATAAGCATCAACCGGAGCTGTGATCATATAGCCTTCATAGTCCTTGCCGATTCCGCCTGCATATCCTGCAAAATCACCTTTCCCGACTTTGTGGTTGAAAATGAACCTTCCGCGGTGATCGCGCGGATAGTGATAACCTCCAGGATAACTCGTTCCATGGTGCCGCTCCCCCCCTGCTGCTGCCATCCATTCTGCCTCCGTGGGAAGCCGAAACCGATAACCCGATGGAACACTACCATCTGCGGTTTTCATTTTCAGCACCTTGCCATATTTGACAGTCATCCAATCACAAAATGCGTTTGCAGCTGCATGGCTGATGCCGACCACGGGATACGTGGAGAAGGCGTAATGCTGAAAATAATACTTCGCGTAGGGATCGTTGAATCCAGTGGTAAGCCAAACAGTGGAATCAGGCTTCATTTCCAGCATCTTTTCCTGTGGGATTTCGGCCAGAAACTGCTTGTAACGCGCTTGGGAAACTTCGTATTTGGACATCCAAATGCCTGATGGAAGGGCGACCATTTCCTTTTTGGCATCAAATTCCGGGTACTTGGATAGATTTTTCGCAGCAAAAAGCAAAAGACAAGCCGGGAGCAGGAGCAATAACTTCTTCATTGGATTCTAATTTGGAATTGTCTGATTACAAAGACCAAACAGTAACACAAGAAAAAGGCAAACCGAAGTCTGCCATTTATCATTTCTCGTCCACTGAAAATTTGTCAGTTGACCTTGATGAGTTCAATGTCGAAGATCAGCACCTCGTTCGGGCCGATGGTGGCACCCTGACCGCTCGCGCCGTAGGCGAGGTTGGAGGGTGAATAGAGGCGAACTTTGCCGCCCTCCTTCATCATCGGCAACATGATCTGCCAAGCCTGAATCACGCCATTGACGCCAAATGTAGCGGGTTGGCCGCGCTTGTAGGAGCTGTCAAATTCGGTGCCGTCGATCAATGTGCCACGGTAATGCGTGGTGACTTTGTCGGTTGCCTTGGGGCTGATGCCTGTGCCCTCGACGAGGACTTCGTATTGCAAGCCGTTGGGCAACACTTGGATGCCGGGCTTGATCTTGTTTTGGGCGAGGAATTCCTCTCCTTTTTTGAGATTGGCGTTTGCTTTGGCGTTTTTCTCAGCATTGGCCTTGGCCTGCTGCGCCACTTGATAGGCTGTCAACACGGCGCGTGCATCGGCATCGCTCAATGTGGTCGGCTTGCTTTCCATGGCGTCTTTGAGACCTGCCATCAAAGTTTCAAGGTTCAGCTGAATGCCTTGCTTCTTGAAATCGTTGCCGATGTTCATGCCGACGGCGTAGCCGAGGCTGTCAGCTTTGGTTTTAAGTGGAATGGCCTTTTGCGCCATCGCCATTCCGGCACCAAGGCCAAAAAGGATCACCAATGTTACTATCTGCTTCATGTTTCTTGACTTTTTTTCTTGGTAAAGCAGGCAAATGTAATGCCAATTTTGGGGAATTGGAAAGAGGAGGCAGGGCATACATTCCATTTCAGCAAAAGTATCTGCATTACCTCCTCCGGTATTCATTCGACCAAACTCGGTTTCCAAGGCAATCCAATCTTAATCCAAGGTGCTTAATTTACAATCAGCTTCTGGGATACGGATTTATCTCCTGACTGGAATCGGATGATGTAAATACCCGCCGAAAGCATACGTGTATCCAACACAAAACAAGGTGAAGTAGCGGAGCCAAATTGCTGCCTAATTGGAATTTGCAAATTTCTTCCCTGAGCATCCCAAAGCGCAAGGGCAGCAATGGCGTTGGGGTCGGCATTTTGAATATTCACCCAAACGACTTCATTTGCAGGTGAAGGATATGCGAGCATTGTGATTCGGTTTTCAAGTGATGCAGCAAAACGTTCCAAGCTTCCGTCATTCAAAAGGTCTGACTCGTGCCACTTATTCGTTTCACAAGTTGCTACTTGACTATCGAATTCGTCACGTTCAAAGACCAAGTTCATCGCATTGGCTTCCGCTTCGACATAACAATCCGCATAGTCCAGGTACGACTGAAACCCTGACATTGACATAGAGATCAAACTATCCAAGCGTGTCAAAGTTGTGTCCATAAAGCCTTGCGTATGCTTAAACATGGCTTCATCCAAGCTTTGCAAGAAAGTGCTCACAGCATCATCATATAGCTGCGCCGACAAAATCGTTTGAATAGCGATGATATTGGAATCATTCGAAATACTATTGATGGATTCTAGTGTGCTGATTTTGCCACTCGCACAAGCACCATTAAATGCGGTTTTCGAGAGGCTCATGAGCAACCCATTCAAATACTGCTCCTCCTCAGTAGGTTCATTTGGAAATGCACCAGCAATTTCTTCAAACAGCTCCAAAGCAGTAAGATCGTTTTGCGTAGAGTCAACAAGCTCAAGGTAACCGATAGCCTTGCGCATTGCAGAATCCAAAGGAATATCAACAAAACTCTTTGTCGTAATCGTTCCGCATTCTCCGCAGCTTCGCAACGTGCTTCCCGGCAATCCCGTGTTTGAATATGCGCAACTCGGTGCGGCAGCAGGGTTTGTATCATCAAAATAGACTGGGTACAACTGACCATTATTGAGGTTGGCCACAAGATAGTCTGTGTTGTAGCTCGGCGCTATTCCCGTCGCGGACCCGGTTGTATTCCAATGGTTTCTCAGTGCCTTGAGTGTCGCAGAAGTGGTTCCCGGCAAGGCCATGTAACCATAGATATCGCGGTTTGCATTGAGTTGATTGGGAACCAAGTCGTTTTTTCCAAAATATAGATCGATCAATCGTGGAAAAAGAGCGGCAACTGAATACTTGTTTCCGACAGAAACATGCTGGCTTCCAGCGGAGTACAAAGCATCATTGAGCATGAGTCTGGCTCCAAATGCCACGACAATTCCGGCTTCTGAATTATTGCTTGTACTGCTGCATTTCGAATACAGGCTACCTGGACCGGAAAAACGCAAACCGTACACGTTAAAATCAGACTCAGAGGCATGAAAATACAAATCGCCTCCCGTTGACTTGAATTCTATCCCTTGTTCGTTGTTTTCAAACGAACACATCTGCACCCGAGACAATACTGAAGCTGCGTCTTGCTGATACCCGATGGTATTGTTCTGAAAATCACACGAAATCATGTTTACGCCTCGTGTATGTACCTGCAACCCAACTTCACAATCATGAAATTCACAATTCATAAGTTGGAGAATCGACCCTTGATTCCACATTTGGTAGGCGGTTATACCTTTAAATGCCCCGGAAACCTCCACGTCACGAATCTCATGGATAGCTTGACCATGTACATAAATCCCGTTGTGTTTGCCAACCGTGCCATCCAACGCGACATGCAAATTGTCCAAAATGAAGGCGGCATCTGCAGTACTGATACTGGCACCCGGTCCCATGCGAATAGTGCCGTCATGCAAATTTAAATGGGCAAGACTGGTTTCTGGCTGTATATGTGCTCCCGGCTTGACATACAAAATAGGGTCTGACTTGCTGCTTCCCTGCAAAGCGATTCCCGTATTGGCTCCACAGGTGATGTTGGGCCCTGCATTTGAATTGCCCCAAACGACATGCCCTGACCCTGTAAAGGTGAATACGGCATTGTCTTTTAAAATCAAATTTCCATCAATTTCCAAAACGGCGTCGTTCCCTGCAAGCTCAATCTCGGCACCTACGTCAAGGATAAGGTTCGCTCCACTTTCAATCTTTAGACGCGAATGGTTATTGATCAAAAGATGGCCAGAATTTGAGGCATTTGGACCACCTAAAATCATCGTGCTCCCATGATTGAGCGCGACATCTGCATGCATAGCGACAGCTTGATCGCCAATCACGACATTCCCACCGTCATCCACCAGCACAGTCAGTTCACCACAAAGGTCGGCTTGCATCGTCGAATTGGATGCTGGACGGTCGGTTGAATAGTTTCCATATTGGAATTTGAATGGGAGATTTTTGTTGAAGAAAAGTGATGTGCCGCCTGAAATATGGATAGGATCACTCAAATAGGTACTCCCATTCTGTGTGGCGGTCGCCAAATTGTAATCGTGGTAGGGGAAGGCATACAAGGACTTGATGTCACGCTCATGCTCAAAAAGCATCGACCAAAGTGTTCCCGAGTATGAATAATTTTCAATACCCTGGATTTCATCACCGCTAAACCCATCATAGTTCCCGTTGGGGAAGTTCTCGACATGGCCAACAACACGGTTTTGATCAAATACCTCCCGGATTTTTGCACGGTCCTCACAACCTCTCCACCTTATGATATTCTTGTAAAACCCTTGAATACTTTCAATTTGATTGTTGGGAGCGTTGTTGTCTCCCTCAATGATGGCTAGACAAATATCTTCAAACGACAACGATACCTTGTCCTCCTTGTCGTTTGCCCACAAATGTGGTATCGATGTTGGATTACGGTCATTGTACTGATTGGAAGTTGGGGGCACGGTCCAGTTCGAGAATTTGTCAGCACCATCCCAGAGATCAAATACGGCGCAGGCAACTTTGTATTCACTTCGAAATCCTTGGCCACTAGCCGTACCAGCGTCATCAACTAAGTGCTCCAAACTACGCTTCCCATAGTAATCTGACTCATTATCCCAATTACGATTTGAATTGTCAACGATCATGGAAAATGCTTGTACCCAACCTTCATTCCAAGCAAGTCTTGGATTTGACATACAGGGAAAACAATGCCCTGGAGCAGTTTGGCTCAATGGCTCCGTAAAGCATTTGCCTTGGAGCTGCCACATGACAAAATGTCCAAATTCATGCCATGGTGTATTTTCAGTTGTGCCGCCAGTATGGTGGAGCAAAATATTTGGTTCTGGACGGTTGATCAAATAGTACACGACACCAACAGTTGAACCAATAATTGCCGCCGTGGCTACTTGAGCTGCCTGAATCATCGGAAAGCCACAATAGGTATTGGGGATAAATCTGCAACTAGTCACATTTACTTCGGCTCTGATCACCAATCCATTTTCGAGTGTAACACCAGAATTTGTATTCACGTAGCGATAGGCCATTTGGGCAAGGTGTACAGCCCTGAATGATCCGCGATACACCATCAACTGCCCAAAATTGAGAGGGCTCATAACATTTCCATTGTTATAAGCCCAATCGACCGGTTGAGTGTCCTTGAAGCTTACAAGCCCATATACGATTGCTGTTTTTCCTTTGATGTCATATTCCTCATTTTCCGCGACAATTCGTACCTTGATTTCGAGTTCGTTACCTTCCAATGCCTGGCAGGTATTGATGGTTTTTGTAAAGTAGCCATTCGCGTCCGTGACCGAATCCCCAAGCATATTGCTAAAAATCGGTCCATCGTCCTCCCAAATCTGAACCTTCAGACCTTCCAATGGGAGCAGTGTGTCTCCTTCTTTATATACAAACAAAAAGGGAGAAAGCACTTGACCGGTGATCGTCCCCAAGTAGCGTCTAAATCCAGGCCCACAATTGTCCCATCTGCTCAAGCTGTCAGGGGCATTGACGTCTGTCGTGTCAAGTACCAATGTATCAGGGTGAGTTGCAAGCATCGGTATGGCATAGGCAAGGCCTTCCATGTGGATCGATTGGAAATTTTCCTGCCAATCCTCTGTTGGCTCATACTCTGACGGAATATTTGAAACTGGGATGGAATCTTCATAGATATAGACGCGAGTTGGTGAGGACGAGTTAGGAAAATACCAAGTTCGAGGTAGGTTGATAAAATCGGCAAACGACCAAATCTCCACCGTATTGTAAGGTGTAAAGTAAATACAGGAGATTGTTGTGACAAAGTCTTCCGTCTCAGGACTTGTCAAAACAACAAATGTCATCTGAATTGGATAAAAAGGCAATGCCGATGTCGGATATTGAAACAACAACGTTTTTCTGACGGTATCATCGGCTGCCATGGCAATCACATTCATTTCTGCGGGATTGAGGAGCGTCCAATCTTCAGGAAGGTCAAGAGCATAAGCAGAATCCACCAATATGGAATCGAATGCAACCAACTCAAATTCAATCTGCAAAAAACCATCGATGGAATCCTTTTCGTAAGAAATGGCTCTAATAAAAAGGGGGGTAGAATTGTTTGCAATTCCTAGGAAACAAAAGAAGAGTATACCAATGAAAACGGCTGTTTTTTTCATATTGCTTGAATTTTATGGACTAAATAATAGCTGAAACCTACCGATTGATATGATACCGCACCAAATTCCAAACAGTGCCATCCAAAATCGACCTTCGGATCACCCCGATATCCTTTGCCCATACCACATTGTATGTGTATTCGGCGGCAGAAGGCGGATCGGTCGCAACTTCGATGACATCATGGTAAACAACACCCCGAATTTCCAAACTGTCATATCGTCCAACAACTTTAGTGGCAGGGTAAACAAAAGTAGTATTAAGACCGCGAGTATCCCAGAACAATACATGGTCCGACTCCTCCACCGTAGAATCAGAATAATATTCAAACATATCTGAAAGGGTATGACTTCCATCTGATCCAGCTAGCCAAGCATTTGTTGATTGAAACCGTCTTCTACCGCGGATGGTAAGTGCTAAAGTATAATTTTCCCAATTGTATCCCTCTTCACTGTCTTCGTAGATTTGAGTGCCAGCATGCGAGGCATAAACTGAATCAAAATCCCCCGTAGAATCCCCCTCCTCGTAAATCCAATAGCTGTCATTTGGAAACCAGCAATAGCGCAGCATCTCCTTGCTTACATAATAGGTGGGGATGGGCTCACGCTCTTTACAGCCCATTGCCAAGAAGAGGATCAAGAAAAAGAGGAATGTGAAGAGGCTGCGCATTTTGTACTTCAAGTTTCAGTTTGAGGAAGATAGAGGATGAAAATGACATTTCCAAACTATCTGATGCTTTTTCTTGGGTTGAGCTGGCAAATGTAATGCCAATTTTGGGGAATTGGAAAGGCGGGGCGATTTGGACAAATCACAAAACAGATCAGTACTTGACGATCTTCTTTTTCCCATTCTGATCGCGGGTAATCCATTTTCCAATGCGCTTGCCATCCACATATGTTCCCTGCTCCTTGACTTTGCCGCTTGGGTAAAAGCTGCCATAATCCCCCGTATAGACTTGGCGGCCATTGCACTCACCATATTCGGCAAGCTTGCCGTCCGCATACCACTTCCAGTACTTACCCTCCAACTTGCCTTCAAAATAGCTGTAGGAGGTGAGCGTAGTTCCGTTTTCAGCGTACGTATGCCAGATGCCTTTTTTTCTCTCGAAAGCGGTGTATTCGCCCTGTTCGGCCAAATTTCCGTTGGGGTGCCAGACTTTCCACACCCCGAAAGGTTCGTTTTTATAATAGCCAATCTCCGAACGCTGCTTTCCGTCTTCGAAGTACTCCTTCCAAACGCCGGACTTCAGGGTGTCAGACTCATAAACGCCATCTGCGCTGACTTTTCCATCCGGGAAATAAGTCGTGGCGCGACCCGACCTCACACCGGATTCGAAAAAGGCGATTGACCTGATGACGCCGGTGTCATAGTAGGTAGAACAGGCACCTTGCCATCGAGACTTGCCATTCATCCAACCTTGCTCCTTCAATCCCCCCTTCTCATCAAACACTTTGAAAGATGCCGCAGTCTTTGGAACACCAGTATACCCATAAACCATTTGCGTTTCGATCGTTCCGTTTTCATGGTAGGTTTTCCATTCTCCATCCCAATGACCATCACTGTCAAAGCTCCCCTCCGCCTTCAATTTCCCATTGGGGTGCCATTCTTGGTAAGGGCCAACGTTTTTTCCATCGACGTAGGATTCTTGGATTTTGAGATTGCCATTCTCAAAATACTGCTTCCATTCGCCAGACTGTTGATTGTTCTTATAGTCACCAACGAGCTTTTGTTGGCCATTGCTCTCGTAAAATGCCTCATAGCGGCCATTTTTGATCCCTTCCTGATCGTAGCGAATGATTTCATGAACCTTCTTCCCGGGGTAATACCTTGTCCAAGTGCCCACTTTTTTCCCGCAAATGGCAGGTCCTTCTTCTGTCTCGCCGAATCCGCTGTTGCGTTGGATGGATTCCTTGGCGTACTCAAATTCCAGAAACTTGACCCGCTTTCCAGCGACAAAATGACTTTTTGCCTGTCCATTGATCGTCATTGAGGATTTAGCTTCCAGGACTTTGAATTCAACAACGCCGCTGTTGCAAGACAGAACTTCCACCTCCGCAATCACAAGCCAACCACTGACTTTGCCACCAAACAGCTCGGTTTCAAAATATTTCTGCAATTCGCCGCGGTCATATTGCTTGGGCGAAACCTCTCCGGGTGCCAAAGTCATCTTGGGCTTGGTGCTCGAGGCATTGACCAAGGTACCCTCGATTTCCCTGACAGGATCCTTGCTACATTTGACGCTACCGGGCGTTTCGGACTGCGCAAAAAGCGACACAGGCAACCAAAGGGCAAGCAAAAGGAGCTGAATATGTTGTTTCATATCGGAGTTGTTGGGCTAAAGTTCTGAAGAATAGGATGATTTGGCAACTTTTCAGGTCTGGAATTGGGGTGATGCCTTAGTTATAGTTTTCGCAAAAAGAGTGGCTTAGCACGTATTTTGACAGCCTATAACACAAAGAAAGCCCCTGACGGGGCTTCCTTTTTCGTGGTGTGGGGCGGGATCGAACCGCCGACACATAGATTTTCAGTCTATTGCTCTACCGACTGAGCTACCGCACCATCATCTGCCGCCAACAATGTTAGTGACAAAATGGGAATGCAAATTTAGGCAGGTTTGTGGATATTCCAAGCGAATTTTGATTTTTTTCTTGGAGCTTCTTGGTATAAGTTTGCTCAAAGCGTGAAATCCGAGGTATGGAATACATCGACAACATCATTTTCGCCGTTTTGACGGTCGCAGCATTTGGCTTTTTTGGCTTCCAATTCAATAAAATTTGGAAAAGCATCTCCCTAGGGCTGCCCCAAAATCGCAAAGATCGCATGGGCGAACGCGCACAGCGCATGCTGCTCGTGGCCTTTGGACAGCAAAAAATGTTTAAAAAGCCGCTGCCCGCTGTCTTGCACGGCTTCATCTATGTCGGCTTCCTCGTCATCAACATCGAATTGCTCGAAATCCTCGTGGACGGCATTTTCGGGACCCATCGATTTCTGAGTTTCCTCGGACCGGGTTACGATGCGCTCATGGCAACGAATGAAATTCTTGGCCTGCTCGTCATCATCGCCTGCGTGATGCTGCTCTACCGCCGCAACGTCATGAAAGTGAAACGCTTCTCCGGTGTCGAAATGAGCCGTTGGCCAAGACTGGATGCCAATATCATCCTGATCACCGAAATCGTGCTCATGACTTTCCTGTTCACGTTCAATACGGTCGAAGTCAAGCACATCCAAGACCTTGGACCTTTGGCTGCAGGCATGCAGCATGGCGTTTTCCCGGTCAGCAGCATGCTTGCCAGCATTTGGCCTGATGCCTTGACCACCGAATTTGTCATGATGGCAGGCTGGTGGGGCCACATCATCGGCATTTACTTGCTGCTGAATTACATTCCCCGCTCCAAGCACTTCCACATCATCATGGCTTTCCCGAATGTCTATTCGAGCAAGCTCGAGCCCAAGGGCAAGCTGGACAATGTCGAATTCATCACCCGCGAGGTGAAAGCGATGATGGATCCGAGCGCAGCAAGCGATCCCGGCGACGGCACGATCCCCCGTTTTGGCGCCCGCGACGTGATCGACCTGCCCTGGACCAACCTGATGAATGCCTACGCCTGCACGGAATGTGGACGTTGTACTGACGTTTGCCCCGCGAATATCACCGGGAAAAAACTTTCGCCGCGCAAGATCATCATGGACACGCGCGACCGCATGGAGGAATTGCAACGTCAAAATCTCCTCACGCCCGACGCCGTCAAAGCCAATGCCGAGGAAACCAAACGCACGTTGCTCAACGACTTCATCTCCGCCGAGGAACTCTGGGCTTGCACCACTTGCAATGCCTGCACCGAGGCTTGCCCGGTCAACATTGACCATGTCTCCACCATCGTCTCGATGCGTCAATGCCTCGTGATGGAGGATTCCAAGGCGCCACAGGAGCTGAACATCATGCTCACCAATATCCAAAACAACGGCGCACCTTGGGCGATGAGCGCAAGCAGCCGGTTCGATTGGGCACGTGACGTGGAAATGCCGGGTCACCTCGTCGCGCAAAACTAGGGATAGACTCCTCAAAACCACTTCGATGTGAAATCCAATTCGCCGCTGCACACCGTCCTTCTTGCCCTCAGTGTGGCAATGTTGGTGCTGTTGGGCGTGGCTTGGATGTACCCCGTTCATCTCTGGGGGCTGAATTTCATTTCCTACGCCCCGCTGATTTACCTCTTGGCGGTATTGCCGATCGCGGTCGCCTTGGCATGGCCCGGATGGAGCAAATTCAAATTCCCTTCGAATCAAATCCCTCGCTGGGTCTGGTCCTTGGTCGCGGCTGTGGGCATGTGGGCGATGTTTTTCTTCTATTACATCGACACGGAACTGTATGGCGACGCCCTGCTCAACATCAAAGTGCTTTCAGACGGAGGCGATTGGGCGAAGCGTTACCATGTCATCAGCGGATCGACCTTCAACATTTTCACCCCCAAAAACGGCGAACAATTCACTTTCAGCATCGTCAAGGGCCTTTCGCGGCTCACGGGCCTGAGCATGTGGGCGACGTTTCGGGGATACGCCTCAGTGCTTGGGGCGGTTTGGGTTTTCATTTGGATGCAATTCGTGCAGCGGAAGATCCAAAACAAGGGAATACAAATGCTGGCGGCATTGCTGGGCATTTTTTCGGGGATGACGATGACGTTTTATGCGATGCCCGAGGTGTATGCGCCTCCCCTCCTATTTTTTACGGGTTACCTCATCTGCCTTGTCGAATTTCTGGAAACGGGCAAGAAAAAGTGGCTGGTGCTCCTGTTTCCGTTGCTGTTGATGGCGATTCGCACCCATTCGTCGGGATTTGCATTGGCGCCTTCGTTGGTTTATGCGCTGTTGGTGGCAGCAGTCGGCGAAAAGGAGAATTTGCAGAAATGGACAAGCTGGCGCAGAGCGGGTTGGATGATTCCTGCAGTATTTTTGGCCATCGGTTTAGCCGGATACCTGACCGTTTTCAAAGCCGGCGACGACAGCGTCAAGGTAATTCCAACGGCAGGGAATATGTTTTTGACGCCCTTCGGAGGTTCCAACCCTGACGACGCCTATTACTTGTTCGGGTTTTGGCATGCCTGGGACTTCGTACAGGAATTGTTGTTTTGTTCGGCTGCCGGATGCGTGATTTTTTTGGCATTTCTGCTGGCTCCGGGGCGAAAGGTCTATTGGACGGGAAAGCCGATGGTCGGCCTCGGCATTGCGACGGTCATGTTGCTGGCGCTGTATTTTGCGATTGATCCGCATGTGACCCTGCCGCGGGATTGGGATCTTTTCAGTCTGGTTTTCCCGCCCATTTTGGTGACTTGCATTGTCTTGATGGCAAAAGCCGAGGAGAAATTGGCCGAATCTTGGCTGCGCCAAAGCTTGCTTTTGTTGCTGATCGGGCTGCAGTTCTCATTTTTCCTCGTCAATCACGACAAAAAGCGTGTCCATGACCGGCAATTGGACGTCGCGCAGCATGTTTTTGCCAGCAACGAACCGGGAGGCGCATTCCTCATCAAACATACCTTGGATGCCTATCCAACGTCGCCTCAGGAGCGCGTGGCGATGCTGGAAAAGCAATTGAAGGTGCTTGCACCCTACGAAAACGCTGTCACCAATACAGATTTTGCCTTCATTTACCAGTATGGCGGAATCCTTTGCTTCGAAATGAAAGACTTCCAAAAAGCACGCAATTTTTATTTGGAAGCCGACAAACGCCTTCCGGAGCAGGTTGGAACCTACGAGGACTTGGCAGTCGTCGAATTCAACCTCGGCAGTTATGACCGCGCCCTGTACTTCGCCAATCTCGCCATGCGCTTCCAAAGCAAACATTCCGCGAACTGGGTGCTTGCGTTTACGGCTGCCCGAAGGATCGGCAATGAGCCTTTGGCATTGCAAATCGGAATCGACTACCTTCAGAAATACGGGGATCCGAATGGTATTCGGCCGGAAATCGAGGCGCTTGCCGGAAAATTGAATGTCCAACCGGGCAATTCGCAGTGAGACAAGCCAAAATAGTTTGTGGTAAAAGCAGCAACAATGTACTTTTGAAACGCGGAGGCTCACATCCCGATCAAAGCAAAAAATAGAATATGAGCGAGGAAACAAAAAATATGGTCAAGGTTCAGGTTCCCACGATGGCAGACATGGTCGCGCAGGGAAAAACGCCTGAAATTCTCTTTTGGGTGGGATGTGCCGGCTCCTTTGATCAGCGGTATCAGAAGGTGACCAAGTCATTTGTGCGCATTTTGGAACACGTCGGCGTGAGCTATGCTGTTCTCGGTCCGGAAGAATCCTGCACCGGTGATCCTGCCAAGCGCGCAGGCGATGAAATGACCTTCCAAATGCAGGCGCTCACCAACATCGCAGTCCTGAACGGCTACGAAATCAAGAAAATCGTGACGGCTTGCCCGCACTGCTTCAATACGCTCAAAAACGAATATCCCAACTTGGGCGGCAACTACGAAGTGCTGCACCATTCGCAGTTTTTGGAGCAACTCATCGCCTCGGGCAAACTGCAAGTGAACGAAGATGCTGCCTTGATCGAAGGCGGCGTGACGTTCCACGACAGCTGCTACCTCGGCCGCGCCAATGAAGTCTATGAGGCGCCGCGCAAGGTGATCGAATCGCTCAAAGTTGAGATCCGGGAAATGAAGCGCAGCCGCACCAATGGCCTTTGCTGTGGCGCAGGCGGCGCACAGATGTTCAAGGAAGCCGAACACGGCAACAAAGAGATCAACATCGAGCGCTCGGAGGAAGCCTTGGCCACAGGCGCCAAAACCATCGCGGTCGGATGCCCCTTCTGCATGACGATGTTGGGCGACGGCGTCAAAAACAAAAATCAAGAAGACACGGTCAAAGTGCTCGACATTGCCGAGCTCATTGCAAGTGCCAAGGGGCTGAATCCCTGAATTGATTGCATTTGGAGCGTCAACCGACCTTCTGAAAGTGCAAATTCGCCGCGTTTATACCGGCATCTAAAACGCAAAAGCGGGACTATTTACAGTCCCGCTTTTGCGTTTTAGCCCATTAAGGGCTTACAAAGTACTGCCCAACAACGTGATTTTTTCACGGCTGCCGGTTACGTTTTTCATCATGTTCCGGGTATCGACCACAAAATTGCTGTGATCAACGATCATTTGCGGGTCGAATGCATCGTGGTCGGTGACGACGATGGCGCAATGGTAGGTCTTCAACATTTCGGGCGTCACCTCAAGGCACTTGAAAACGCGGCCATGGGCCTCGTATTCGGGCACCCACATGTCAGCCACGTCGATATGCCCGACACCGGCCTCTTCCAAATTGCGGATGATCGGCTCTGCCGGCGAATGCCGCATGTCTTTAACATTCTTCTTGAAGGTCGCACCCACGACGAGCACACGCGCCTGCGAAAGCGAAATCGGTTGCTTGGCGATGATGTGAATGACCTTGTTGGTGACATGCAGCGGCATGCTCTCGTTGGTATTGGCGCTCAGGGTGATGAAACGCGTCTCGAAATCGTAGGCGCGTGCCAACCAAGAGAGGTAATACGGGTCAATCGGAATGCAGTGACCGCCGATGCCCGGTCCGGGCAAAAATTTCATGTATCCGAAAGGCTTGGTAGCCGCGGCTTCGATCACTTCCCAGACGTCGATGCCTTCCATGCGCTCGCACAACAAGGCAAGCTCATTGACCAAGGCGATATTGACCGAACGGAAGATGTTTTCGAGGAGTTTTTCGAGTTCGGCGATTTTGGGGTTGGTGACCATGTAGACCTTCTCGATGATGGCATTGTTGACCATCGAAGCGAGGTAGGTCGCCTCGGCGCCAATACCGCCGACAACGATAGGTGTATTGCCGGTATGGAAGGTTTTATTTCCCGGATCGACACGCTCGGGGCTGAAGGCTGCAAAGAAGTCCACGCTTGTCGTCAAGCCGCTGCGCTCGAGAATGGGCACCATATAATCCTCCGTCGTGCCGGGGAATGTGGTGCTTTTGAGAATGACCAATTGCCCGCGTTGCAGGGCCTCGCCGACCTTTTCCGAGGCGCGCTCGATGAAGCTCAGGTCAGGATCCTTGTTGGCATTGAAGGGGGTGGGCACCGCAATGAAAACCACGTCGACTTCGCTCAATCGCGCAAAGTCAGTCGTTGCCTTCAAACGGCCGTTTTTTGCCACGGCTGCAATTTCGGCATCGGAAAGATCCTCATTGTAATTTTCACCGGCATTGAGCATGTCCACCTTTTGGGTGGAAACATCAAATCCCATGACGTTGAAATCGCGCTTGGCAAACTCCAAGCCGATCGGCAAACCCACGTAGCCCAAGCCTACGATGCCGATCACAGCTTTTTTTGCTGCCACTTTGTCTGCAAGCGCTTGCGCAAGGGGGCCCAAGGAAACGGGCGATTGAGGATCAAAAAGTTTCATTTTCTCTCATCCATTTAAGGGACGCAAATATAGAAATTATTTGAAGCCAAGGAGGAGGAATCCGCTGAAAGTCGCGTGGCATGCACATGCAACGGGATAATTTACATTCTAGAAACGTACAGCAAGCAAAGTGACATCATCTTCCTGCTCGGCACCGTCACAAAATGCATCATACATCGTTTGCATCGCAGCCACAATGTCCTTGACCGAATCCTGTGCGGTATCGGCAAGCGTGGTATGGATGCGGTGCTCCCCAAGCATTTCGCCTGCCTTGTTGTGCTGTTCCATGAGTCCGTCGGTGTACATGAACAGCGTATCCCCCTTCTCATAGCGAACCGTGCTCTGCTCAACTCCCGGCAAATCAATGATTCCCAACGGAATTGTGCCTTCGTCAAACTCTTTCAACCGCCCGTCACGGGCAAGCAGCGGCGGGTTGTGACCACAGTTGATGTAGTCGATTTCGCCTTGTTCAAAGCGCACATGGGCAATGAAAAATGTAACGAATTGCTCGCCATGGGTAATGTTGTACAAAATCTTGTGGAGCTTCTGCACCACGGATTTCAGCTCGTTTTCGCTTAGAATCAAGGCGCGAAGGTTGGCTTGCAGATTGGCCATGAGCAATGCCGCTCCGATGCCCTTTCCTGCAACGTCGGCAATACAAAGGAAAAAGCCCTTTTCTCCGCGGGAAATCACGTCGTAAAAGTCGCCACCAATGTGGTGGTGACTCTGGTTACTGGCAAAAATTTCCGCCTGCCCGATCATGCCAAAATCAGTTGGGAGCAGCTGCTTTTGAATCTTTTCGGCAACTTCGAGTTCGCGGCGCAGGCTTTCCTGCGCGACCATGTCCGCGATCAAAATGCGGTTTTCCAATGCGGCAGAAACAACATTCCCGATGATTTCGATGAAAATCAGGTCATTTTCCCGCTCGGCATCGCTTTCCGCGAAGTCAGCTACGAGTACCCAAGCGGCGACTTTGTTTTGAAAATTGACGGGAACCACGTATTCGACACCCATTCCAAACAGGATAGGATGTTCCTCTTCCCGAATTTCCAATGTCACCAATTCTCGGGGGAGCTCATGCGTTGCCTCAGCGGTGAATTTCTGGAACCCGACACGCATTCCAAATTGGAAACCCTCGTCAGTAAGGTAAATGAACTTCATTTTGCGCACCTCACATTGGGCAAGGAGCGTGTTGCGTGCAACTTTGAAGATATGTTCCGGGCGCAGATGGGCTTGGTTGATGGACCTGAGCACATCCCGCAAAGCATCCGCTTCCTGCCTTTTCAAGCGAAGCAGCAATTCGGGATCATTGGTAGAATATGCTTTTCTGCGCATGGATCAACCCTTTTGTTTGGGGTCAAGCGCATCGCGCAACCCAAAGCCGACCAAATTTAGCGAAATCACCACCAAAATGATGGCCAATCCCGGGAAAATCGCAAGCCAAATTCCGCTGTCAAACATGATTTGGGCATAACCTTCCTTGATCATGGAGCCCCAAGACGGCGTAGGCGGTTGCACACCAACACCTAAGAAGCTGAGCCCAGCTTCCATCAAGATCGCGGAAGCAAAATTGGCGGCTGCAATGATGATCAACGGACTGAGAACATTCGGCAAAATATGTCTGAAAATCGTCCTTGGCCAGCGGTAACCCAAGGCTTTGGTCGCTTCGACGAATTGCATCTCCCGGATGGAAAAAATTTGTCCGCGCACCAAACGTGCGACATCCACCCAGGAACTGATCCCGATTGCCAAAAACAACTGCCAAGTCCCTTTTCCCATCACAAAAGCCAAGGAAATCGCAAGCAACAGTGTCGGAATGGACCAAACAACGGAGACAAACCACATGATCACCGCGTCCACTTTGCCTCTGAAAAATCCGGCGAGCGCACCCAAAGTCACTCCAAGCAGCAAGCTGACCAATACAGCCATCAAACCGATGCCAAGGCTCACGCGCGTACCCAAGATCAATCGGCTCAGGACGTCCCTTCCGGCAGCATCCGATCCTAACCAAAAATGCCCTTTGGCCACAAGCTGATTCTCAAATTTTGACTGCAGGGATGCAAGCTGCACGGAGGTATTACCGTCAGATCCGACACCTCGAATGGTCACTGTCGCTGGGGTACCCGGCTGATTGTTGAGCAGATAGGGCTTCCCATTCATTTGCTTCCACTTTGTTGGCCATTCGCCTTCCTTTTCGAGGGCGATCACCCAAGCGGGTAACAAGGTTGTTTGCTGCTTTCCGTGCAGGTCCACATAGAGAATCGTGTCGGCATGCACCTGAAGGGATTCGGCTGCAGAAATGGCAGTGGGCGTGAAGTTGTCGGGGTTTCCACTGCCCAAAAAGCCGAACCATCCCGGTGGCGCTTGCTGTACTTGATTGGGCTTGAGCATGAGCAAGTAGGCGGTTCCAGGGGGTTGTTTGGACAATGCGCTTACTTGGAAATTGCCGTTGTGCGTGCCATCCGGCATCAAAGGATAGGCAAAAATGGCAACCAAGGTGCACAACAATAACCAGCCCAGCCCGACCATGGCGGGCACGTTGCGTCTGAAACGCCTCCATGCCAATGCTGCCGGACTGCTACTTTGTCCCACGTGTTTTATTCCTCGAGATGTTGCAAACCCTTGGCCGAAATTTGATAACGGAAAGCCCGCATATTGTCTGAATCGTAGAAAATGCTTGGCTTAAAACTGCCATTGGCCATTTCCTCCATGGAAAGCACAAAGCTTTTGTCGATCAAAAACTTCAATTCGGCTCCGATCACGGGCTCCCTTTCCTTGATTTCTTCGACGAGCGTATCAAACGGCTCCGGAAAGAGCAAGGCACGCAAAATTTGTATCTGGAGGGTGTTGAGTTCGATCATTTTACATTCCTGCCTTTCCACTGATAAGTCTTGCGGTTGCCTGCCAGCCCCACCCAAAGCACGTAAGCAATATGGGCGGCTTGCTCGAATGGCAACCACCACAAGAGCCGCAATTTATCAAAAAAAACTGCTGCCGAAACCAAGACCGCCGCTTCGGCCACCATCTTCAAGCCCAAATGCCCCAAGAGCATCCACCAAAGCCGGGAATCCCAAAACCCTACAATAAGCAAGACTGGAAATCCCAGCATCGCCAAATAGGACAAAACAAGTGTCCAAGTAATCGAATTGCGTTTGTAATGTCGGCTTTTGCTCACCCACCGGATGCGCTGCTGCTTGAATGCCGCCCAAGTTTCCTGTGCATGCGTGTGTACAATGGCGCGGCGGTCCTTTGCAAATCGAATCTTGAATTCCGGTAGGGTTGCGATTTTGTGCATCAGCAACTCGTCGTCTCCCGAAGCGATGTGGTCGATCCCGGCAAAGCCTCCCACCGCATCATAAGCTCCACGCCGATAGGCGAGATTGGCTCCATTGCACATGGTCGGGCTGCCTGCGGCGATCGAGGCCGCGCCGACGGCAATCAATCCCATGAATTCCAAAGCCTGAAATTGCCCGAAGATGCTTTTTCCGTCCAGCAAAACCGGACCGGAGACGAGTCCTGTGTTGGCATCAAATTGCGCGACCATTGTCCGCAGCCAATCCGGGCCCATGGTGCAGTCGGCATCGGTGGTGACGATGATTTCTCCGGCCGCAGCGGCAATCCCCTTGGCGACAGCCGCCTTCTTGTAGGCTGCCCCCGTCTGCGCTTCCAAATCCAGCACTTTGAAGTTCGAATGACCACTTGCCACCGATTTTGCATTTGCCACGGTTGCGTCCTCGCTGTGGTCATTCACCAAAATCAACTCCATTCGCTCCGAAGGATAATTCTGCGCCAAGATCGCGCTGACACATGCCGCTACATTCGCAGCCTCGTTGCGCGCTGGAACGATGACGGAAACCAATGGCAATTTTTCTTGCGAATCCTTTTGCCGATCCTTCACCTTGAGCCCATTCCAATACCAAGCGCAGCGCAGCAAATAGCCGACGTAAAACAGCAACAACGCGGTAAAGATGAAAGCTGGAATGAGCATTGGCGGGAAAGATACGAATGTCAGCCGTTTTCCTTTACCCTTTGCAGCGCAACCACGCCGAGCAAGGTTGGAAGCAGGATATTGATAAAATACAAAACCAACGTACTCCCGATGGCTGTGGCTTCAGCAGCACCAAAGGCAGTCATTACAACCAAGGCAACGGCCTCTCTTGCGCCCAATTCGAGGATGCCCATGACCGGCAATACTGACTTTCCAAGGAAGATCAATGCCACCATCCAGAATCCAGCGAGCATTCCCCCCTGATAGCCAAAGGCATACATGAGTAGCACATATTGAAAGGAGAAGACAAAGTAGCGGATGGCCGCGAGTCCCAATACTTTTCCCACAAGCCGCATTTCGAGGTTTTGGAGCGCAAACCGTGCCTTTCTGACCCAGGCAGCACGGTTCCAACGAACGGGGATCAGGGCTGCAAATCGTCTGGGAATCACCAACATCACAAAGCTGATTCCACCCAAGACAATGCTGAGAAACAGGAAAACACCTTGTGAGACCGGGTCACCCAAGATTTGCTCGGGAAGGTGGCGGTCGGCGAGCAACCATAGGGCCAAAAGTGCCAGCAAACCTGTGAGCAGGGTCACAAACAGCTGACAAATGCGATCCACGAAGGTGGCCATGATGGCTTCAATGCGCTTTCCTTCCTTCAAAAAGAGAATTCGACCGGCGTATTCACCAATCCGGTTGGGGGTAAACACGCCTGCAGCCATGCCGGCAAAAACAGCTAGCGTAGCTGGGAAAAGTTTCAGGCCCGGGTAAAACGGACGAACCATGAGCCTCCATTTTTGGGCCTCAAGGCCGTAATTGACCGGCATCAGAACAATGGAAAGCAAAAAACTCAGCCATTGGAGTTGTGCCCATGGCACAGCCCACATCTCGTGGATGACCTCCCACTTTTCATTGACTTTCCAAGCGACGTAGCCGATAGCAAGCAACGTCACCGCGACCTTGAACAGTTGAAGCCAGGGTTTTGGACGCTTTCTGCTCAAATCAACACCGTTTCACCGCGGATGGGTACATGTACATCCTTGAAGCCCTTGCCCAACAGATAACCTCTGAAAATGTCCGCCCGTTCGCCTTCGCCATGCACCAAAAACACGCCTTTGGTCTTTTCGATATCATAGCCGGACTGGATGAATTCGCAAAGTTCCTTCTCATCCGCATGACCGCTGTAGCTCGTGAGCTTGACGACATTGGCCTTGACTTCAAATTCTTCGCCGAAGATTTTCACTGTGGGGTCGCCGTTCAGGATGCGTGCCCCCAAGGTCCCTTCAGCGCAAAATCCGGTTGCGAGAATCGTATTCCGTTCGTCGCTGATGCCATTTGCAAGGTGATGCAGGATGCGTCCTGCAGCCATCATCCCGGAGGCAGAAATCACGATAAACGGTCCCGGCTTGGTGTTGAGCTCCTTAGAATCTTCGACGTCGCGGATATAATGCAACCCATTGAATCCAAACGGATTGGGGTCATTGATCATGTAGCGGAGTAGTTCCTCGTCAAAGCACTCAGGGTGCATTTGGAAGACACTTGTTGCATTGACAGCCAATGGACTGTCTACATAAACCGGAATATCGGGCAGACGCCCCTCCCCTTTAAGTTTGTCGAGGTAATAGACGATGATCTGCGTGCGTCCGACGCTGAATGCGGGAATGATCAATTTACCTTTCCGCACGACACAGGCTTCATGAATGATCGCCTCGAGTTGATCCTTGGCTTCCTCGATCGGCTCGTGGCGTTCACCTCCATAGGTGCATTCGCTGATCAGGTAGTCACTTTGCGGCATCGGAAGCGGGTCACGCAGAATCGGGCTATGGGGCCTTCCCACGTCGCCGGTGAATCCAAGGGTGATGGTCCTGCTTCCTTCTTGTATGCGGAGGCTCACGGTCGCACTGCCTAGCATGTGCCCTGCATCACGGAAAAGCACTTCGACATCGTCGTCTACCTTGTGCCATTGCTCATAGGAGAGCGTAACGAAGTTGCTCAGTGCCGGCAGCACGTCCTCAAGCTTGTAAAGCGGCTCCACAAGCTCAAACCCCTTCTTCCGTCGCCATTTGTTTTCACTGATGGCGTCCTTTTCTTGGATATTGGCGCTGTCTTGCAGCATGATGGTCGCCAAGTCGTACGTCGCGTGCGTGCAATAAATGCGCCCAGTAAAGCCGGCCTTGACCAGTTGCGGAATGTTGCCACAATGGTCGATGTGCGCGTGCGAGAGAATCAGAAGGTCAATTTCCGAAGGTTCGCAGGGAAAATTTCGGTTGTACTCGTCAGCAAACCCTTCTGAACCTTGATAAAGTCCGCATTCGAGCAGGACCTTTTTCCCATTGTCCAACTGCAGCAAATGCATACTGCCTGTGACCGTGCGTGCGGCGCCCCAAAACTTGATTATCATAGAAATCGAATCATTACAAGAAAATTCAAAGCCTTGCAGCCTAAATTAAGACGCATCTGCCTAATTTTAAACTTATGACTGAAAAAGAGCCGCGCGAGCGGATCATCTTGGGCATCGACCCCGGCACAAGTATTACCGGATATGGCATTTTACAGTGTCTCGGCAGCAAAATGTCCTTAATGAACTATGGTATCATCGATCTAAGAAAGATAGAAACCGACCATCCGCTCAAGTTGAAACGCATCTTTGAACGCACCACCAGCCTCATCGACGAATTCCACCCCGACGAATTGGCGATTGAGGCGCCCTTTTTTGGAAAGAATGTGCAATCCATGCTCAAACTTGGACGTGCACAAGGCGTGGCGATGGCAGCAGCCTTGCAACGCGACGTACCGATTGTCGAATATGCCCCCAAAAAGGTAAAAATGGCGATCACAGGAAATGGCAATGCTTCGAAGGAACAAGTAAGCGCGATGATCGAGCGATTGCTTAACTTCAAATTTGACCATGAAAAGTTTCCGCTCGATGCGAGTGATGGCATTGCCGTAGCGGTTTGCCACTTCCTACAAAACAACACCTCAAGAATAGAAGCTTCAGGAACAGGCAAAAACAAAGTCAGATCCGCGAAATATGGAAGCTGGGAAAGTTTTGTAGCCAACAATCCAAAACGGGCGAAGTAATCAGAAAGAGCATCCAAGCCATTTTGAGAAGCTCAATACCCGGGAATATGCTTCCGAATTAAAGCTGCCGTGGCGGCGAGCTCTTCTTGGGTTGGTTTCAGCTTCTCCTTTTGAAAATTCAAATCGCCAACGGTGTCCATGGGCACCAAATGTATGTGCGCGTGAGGTACCT
Organism: Bacteroidota bacterium; assembly: GCA_016718825.1. Taxonomy (NCBI): domain Bacteria; kingdom Pseudomonadati; phylum Bacteroidota; species Bacteroidota bacterium. The sequence goes on from JADKCL010000012.1 coordinate 52,094, forward strand.
CGAGTCCAATGACTGCGACGCCCACCTTTTTGCAAGGAATCGCCTTTTTGATCGCCTCAGCAACAATTTTGGCAAACAACTGAAGGCCGATGTAGCGCTCTTCGTCCAGGTCAAACAGGTAATCGACTTCTGTCTTGGGGATCACCAAGGTATGCCCCTCTCTCAGGGGAGTGATATCGAGGAAGGCCAAGTAGTCCTCAGTTTCGGCAATGCGATGCGCAGGAATCTCACCTTGCACAATTCTTGTGAAGATGCTTGCCATGGTCAGATGTATTGAATGTCCAAGATTTCAAATTCCATCTTGCCCGAGGGAACTTCGATCACCGCACTATCTCCGACGGAAAGTCCGAGCAAACCTTTGCCAACAGGGGACTCTACGGAGATTCTACCTGCACGCATGTCTGATTCCTTGGGTGATACCAATTTGTACTTCACCTCTGCACCATTCTTTTTGTTCTTAAGTGTTACCGTACTCAAGATCAACGCCTTTGACGTATCCAACTGGGATTCATCAATGATTTTGGCATTGGCAATAATGTTCTCCAGGCGCGCAATTTCGGCTTCATGCAAGCCTTGCGCGTGCTTTGCCGCATCGTATTCTGCGTTTTCCTTGAGGTCACCCTTTTCCCTTGCCTCCGCAATCGCAGCGGCTATCTTCTTTCTACCAGAACTTTTGAGTTCATCGAGCTCGGCCCTGAGTATTTCAAGTCCGGTGTAAGTAAAAAATTGACTATCTGCCATTGCAGTAAATTTCTAGGTAACAACAAGTCTAAAATTAAACGTAGTGGGTTGGCAGACGCCAACCCACTACGCAAAAATACGAATTTTTCGAATTAGAGATCGATGCGAACACCGAGTACGTGCGATCCTTGGAAAGGATTGGTCGAACGATAGCTGTAATCCAAGCCGAAGCTTGAGAAGCGATCTTTGCCAACTTTGAAAGGAATCTCAACGGAAGCTCCGAGTCCGTGGCCCGTCCAAGCAGTCGTGCGGTTTTCGTTCATGATGTTCTTTTCGTACAAGAAGCTATAACGCAGCATCAGGTACTTTTTGAAACCGTATTCGAAACCGACCCCGATGTTGTCACGGGTAAAGGAGTTAGAAACAAATGCACCAAGCGCTGTGAGACGGTGGTCATCGCCCAAGTAGAAGTCATAAGAAATACCCATGGCAAGCACTGATGGCATTTCAAACTGTGAAGTTGGGCGGCTGGAGATCGATGTGAAATTCGGGTCGCGATTGGCGCGGAAAGACAAACCGTCTCCACCGTAACGCATGGTCGAACCGATATTCCTCAAGGCGATACCAATTTTCAACTTGTCAGTATGAAGGGAGTCTTTGCCGAGGTTGGTGCGGTATTGCACACCTGCGTCAAAAGCTACACCGTTTGCACCGGCGTTGTTGATACTTTCATGCACGATCTTGATGGTAGCACCCACCGAAATGTGATCAGTGAACTTCTTTCCATAAGTAAGACCGAGATTCATGAAAGTAGGCCTGAAAATACCCAGTTCGCCTTCAGGATTGTCTTCCGTAGTGCGAATAAAGGTACCCAAGTCAAACGAAGTCAGGTACATCCCGATCACGCCAGCCCTTTTCAGCGCTTGCGAAATACCAAAGCTGTTCACGCTGATGTCGGAACCCACGAGGTACCTTGAGTGCGCGAAAATCAGCTCGGTGCGACGTGTCTGAGCCAACCCCGCAGGGTTATTGATCACGCTTTCGATGCCAGATGTGCTGCCGATGTTGATGCCATTGAAGCCGGTAGAGCGACCCCAGGTGTTCACCAGAAGCTGCGTTGCGCCTGCCTGACCGGCACGCTCAGGGTTGCCAGCAAAGGACTGCCCAACAGCGGCGAGGAGAACGAATCCAATGATAAGATATTTTTTCATCTCTCTTTCAAGTTGAATGTTAGAATGCGTTAAGGTCAATTTCTGGCATCACTGCAAAGAATTTGACCACTGTCTCACCGAGATTACCGGCATCCACGTGGATGATATAGGCTCCAGAAGCAACCGGTGTACCGGCAGCATTCTTGAGGTCCCAAGTCTGCGAAGGCTCGTCAGAATCCTTGATATAGGTCCTGATCAATGTTCCGCTCAGATTGTAAATCTTGATCCTGCACTGACGTGGCAGGTTCGTGATTTTCACGATCGTTTGAAGCTGCGAACGCTCATACTTGCTGAAGGCATAGTATGGGTTGGGGACAACCCTTACATTGTTGAGCAGCGAATTGATCGCAACATCCTCGACATTCGCCTCAGCAGCGAGGTCGCTGGTGTTGAATGTAAAGATCGGGTAGTCAGTGGAGCCACCGCGTGAACGAATTGGCTGATTCACACGCAACTTGATGCGAGCTGTCGTAGGGATTTGGCGTGGATCTTTGAAATCAAAACCAGGATACAACATTGGGCAGCCTACCCATGCAACCTGTTTGTAAGCCTCACGCATATCGGTAGTTGGGTCGTTTTGATCAAGATACAACAACGATCCTGTACCTCCAGCGGTTGGAAGCGTTCCATTGGACAAGAAGCCGTAGATGTAATTGCACTCGTCGTAGGTCTGACGTGTGACATAGACAAAGTGGCGGCCACCAACGTTGTTGCCCGAAGGGCCAAAATCGCTGGTTGGATTCCAAACCATGTCGTTGCCAAAATTCTCACGATCCCATGAACTTTCGCCGAAGAAAATGTTCAAACGACGACCGGTATTGACATCGATGGCGTAGCCAGGGAACCAACCCTTGCCTTGCTCGGTAACAAGGTCAGCATTCAGGTTTTTGCTGGTATCGCCGGCTGTGACGATAGGATAATCCCATCTTGCAGCCATTGGCCAAGCTCCACTGCCGATTGCCTTGCCAGGTGAGGTTTCTACAACCACACACTTGGACCACTTCGATACATCAGATGTGAAAACCACATCCACATCTGGGAGTTGGCTCAGGTTGGTAACTGTGGCAGCGGAAACACCAAAGCCAGAGTTTGTCGCCCTTACATCAACCCCAGGACGTACATCACCGTTCACGTCGTCATTGGAGAATTCCCTTGCGAGGCAGAAAGGTGCCCACATGCCATTGATCATGGCCTCAAAACGCTCCTCCTTGTCATAGACACGATTGGTTTTGAAGGCATTACCGCTTGTTCCACGGTCGGTATCCTCGGTTCCGGATTCAATCCAGTCCCAAGTACTGAAACCATCCTGATCAGGCACGCCATACAACCAGGATTGCAATGGATCATCAAAGGTCATGGTAGCACCGATCACGCCGTCAATCAAGGTGTCGCCGGCTTCTACCACATCTCTTACTGAGATTGAGATGCCATGCTCAGGGATCAAACGCTCGATTCCAGAAAGCGGCTCCGGGCGATTGGTAATCGCATTGCCCAAGGCTCCAGTCTGACTTCTTTGAATATAGGTTGACTGGAAGATCAAATTGTTGCCTTCGTAAAGACTCCATTCTGCAAAAGTAGAATCAAGAAGGGCAACCGTATCCATACGGATCGTATCAACCTCTCCAAGGAATTCTTTGCCCACAACTTCCAAACGGTAGTTGCCTGCCTTCACCTCCTTGGGGTTCACCACTTTGACCGTTACAGGCGCATGTCCCGCTGTGTACGTGATGTCACTGACAGAGTCATTGGCCAAGATGGCGTTGACAGTAGCCTCGTTGATCTCCACAAAGTTGCCGCCGTTGCAAACGCCAGCAGTTTGGGTAATCTCCATGCTTGTTGAATACTCTGAGTTTACAACTGTGCCAAATCCTTCAAAATCAATTTTGTGAGGAACCGCCGTTGTATTCTTGAAGAACCTGTTGCCCTGCACAAACATACGACCGCCCGAAGGGGTAGCATTGTAGGCGTAAGCGAGTGCACCAAAATAGTAGTTGGTGTAGTTTTTCAGACGACGATCAGAACCGGTTGCGAAAAGGTCTTCTGTGACGCGAACGCTGTGGAAAATCCCGTCATCTGAGCCCTGCACCATGACAACATCCACAATCACCGGGGTAGAAAGTCCTGAAACCGTCGTGCTTGTGCGGTTGACAATGGTAGAAATCCCATTGTCCAAGTCACATTGCGCAACGATACGGGCCTTATCAGTATCAAAAATGTCATTGGCTGATACACCTGCATTGATCAATTGATAGACAACATAACCTTCGAATGCGAAGAGCGAGTCAGCCAAGCCCTGAGCCTTCAGGTTTGGATCTGCCTGCAAATAGCTTTCATGGTAGTTGTTGAATACAAGCGGATCGCTGTAGTCCCACTTAACCAACAATTCCTGATCATATTCTTCGATCGCAAGCTCTGGCGCATCGGGACCGTCAAGGAGGCGGAAGTTGTTGTCAAACAAGCTCTGTGCAATGTCATCGGCTGTAAGGACTTCGCAAACCGAACCCAATTGGTCATTGTAATAACCACGTGCCCAAACAGCACCAACCACGATGTTGTTAACAGCACCAGGCTGCAAAGTAAATGGTCCAGCAGATTGGAGGAAACGACGGTCAAATGGCTGGTTACCAGCTGAGACTTCTGTCCAGCCAGATCCGCCACCGCCGCACCATCCACCATCACCAGGGTACATGTAGTTGGTTTCAGGACCAGCTGCCGTACCAGGATAACCGTTTTGGCCATTGTCTACCATGTGCGAACCATCTTTCCAATAGCCGTGGAGATAGCCATAGAAGTGTGTTGCAACCTCTGGATTACCACGAAGTGACCAGTCGTTTTCGTAGTAAACGAAAGTTCCCATATCCAAGCGGGTGCCCAAGTCACCAATTGGTCCTTGGAAAAAGTCCAGACCAAAGCAAGGTGGGTTCAAACCGTAGCCAGCTGCGGTCTCGTCATTGGCGTCTCCATTGTAGGCAAAGCCCAAACCACGGGTTGTATCGCATCCCACGTAGTCATCGGAATAGTTACCGACGTCGGAGTCGACCCATTGCCCCATATAGGTGTCATTGAGGCGCAAGGTGCTTTTGTTGGTCACCTTGTATTTGTAGAAGGTCATGTCATTGACCTGATCGGTGGTAGAGAATGCGAATGCAAGCATTTGAATCTCCAAGCCGATCGCTTCACCACCGGTTTCGGTGTGGACGTCACCCTTGTCGTTGAGCACCCACCAAATAGCCTGATCAGGTGAGCCCCCGCCGGCAGTTGGGGAAATGTCAGGGAAGTCACCACCGCCAGGATTGTATTCCTGATCGTTGCCATCGACATCGACAAACGGAGCAAGCGACAAACGATTGCCATCGGAATCAAAACCGAATGCTGGCCATGTTTTCACGGCTGGGTAAAGGTCTAGGTTGACCGATCCACCATTTGTAACGGCGTCGAGATAGGCCGCGCGGAATGAGGAAATCTCCTCCTTGGTAATCAAGAAATGTTTGTCCCATGCTGCGCATGTGACATCATCCACAGTCGCTCCACCCGAGGTAAGCGGACCAGGCCAGAAGTCACTGCCCCATTGGCGATACGTCTGGGCTGCAACACGCAACTGACCGCTTTCATCCACACCGCCGATCCACAAGGAACCAGCAAAGGATGAGTGACGCGCAGAAGCTGCTTGTGTCCTTGGCAATTTAGGAACTTCATAACGTGGGCTGCCCACCAAGTCCCACCAAAAGTCACCACCGTTGTGGATCAAGGCACGTACGTTGTTGATGTCAAGCTCCACAGAGGAACTTGCAGGTGCACAGTTTGCTGTAGTGCGCAACCCTTTTTCACTCGCACGTTTCTGGCCAATGTTCTCCTTGGCAAACAGTCCCGATGTCCCCAGCAAGGCCAGGCACGCGAAACCAAATACAGTCTTTGAAATCATTTTTTCCATCTTCATCATCGCTAGGATTAGAAGTTAATTTGAACACCGAGGCGAATACGACGCGGCAAGCTGTAGTTACCAGGATTTTGCATCCTGAGCGTATACAGGTAGGTGAATGCATCACCATCAATTGCAGCATTGATTGCTTGCTGACCGACACCTGTGCTGAGGTAACCATCGTCTGTTGGCAGACCGGAGGTTTTGTAGACGTTCAGCACGTTTTTGGTGTTGAGAAGGTTCAGCACTTGGAGATAGACGTTGAATGCCACTTGCTTGGAGCGGATGGTATTTCCTTTGCCATCAGACATTTCTTTGCCTTCTGCATCAAGCTTGGCTTTTCCACCCATCATGAAGTCCTTGTCGACTTTGGCATCAAAACGCAGCTGCCAAGGCAAGCGGCTACCGTTAGGAGTTCCAGAAAGCTGGATATTCTGGTTGATGCCTCCTTGAACGTCGGCCGAGTTGGCCAAGGAGTTCACGGAGTAAGGCGTACCTGAACCGAGATAGAAGGTCAAGTTAGCTCCAGCATTTGACAGCGGATACAGCGTTTTCTCTCCAAGGGTGATACCAGGACCTTTGTTATCATCGCCATAGAAGCGATAGTCAATGTTTCCTGACACACGGTGGCGCTGGTCAAAATCAAGCGGAAGCAATGCACGGATTGCGGTAAATCCGTCCACCGCACTCAAAGCATTTCTGCTGGAAGTAAAGCTGGAACCGGTACCTGCTGCAAACTGCATCGTGTAGCTTGCCGACATGCGGATGTTCCGCATACGGATCATATTGAGTGCAAACGTAAAGCCTTTGATCGTTCCGAAGTCAATATTGCTGTAGGTAGAATATGACGTCGGATATGCGTCTGTGAAGTTGGTGATCTGGAGCATGTCACGCATCTCACGGTAGAACGCGGAGATCGAAAGCGCCATGAAGTCATTCAACTTTTGCTTGAAGCCCACTTCGTAGTCGATCGTGCGCTCTGGGCGAAGATTTGGGTTGGTAACAGTGATCGTGGAGCTGTTCTGCAAAAAGTAGTATTCTGCAATTTGACCAGCCAACGCAGAACCGGAACCGGCACCTGTCTGACCTGGGCGCTGTGCCAACACGTCATAGTGGGCAAAGAATACAGCCTCACCAGAGATCGGGAAGGAGAAGGAAAGACGTGGCATCACAATCACCTGAGGGGTGTAGTCCTTGAAAGACTCGATCGAAATCTCGTCATCTTTCAAAAATGGCTGCACTTCACCACCTGAACGCAATGCTGCCGAACTCACAGGAGTACCATTGGCATCATACCAGATGTTGGCTTCTGGGTCGCGATAGCCCAAAACCCCATCTTGAGATGGATCGGTAGCATCGTCCATATAAGGCACCCAGTTATCTGGAATACCATCATTCACGTTGTAACCCAAAGCCTTTGCCTCACCGGCAGTATAGGTCGGGAAGAGGACGAAAGGATCTTTGAGCACTTTCTGATTGGCGTCAAAGCGGTCAATACGTACACCGACGTTGAAGATAATGTCTTCCAACTCAAACTTATCCTGAATAAATCCAGAGATATAGGTTGGTGCAAAGGCATTCATTGGACGGTTTTGCTTGTCAGTAAAGAAGTCTTCTGCGGCAACGCGCTTAGTCTTCTCACCTGCAAAGTTGTAACCGTAGTAGTTCACATACTGGTTACCGTCGTTCAACAATTCATCAGCACTGAACATTCTCAAGTTGAGAATTGAAGGATCCAAATTGTCGACCACGATGAAATCGCTTCCGCCCATTGGCAATCCCAGTACGTTGCGAAGGTTGCGGTCGAATACACTTTGATCGGACTCCTCAAAGAAGGCAGGAGCATGAACGGTATCTTGGAACTGACCGTTGACCATCACAAGTTCCCAGCTATTAGGATCCTGGTTGATGCCAGAAAGGTGACGGTTGGTCAACTGACGCATGTACTGCCACAATGCACGGTTGCCCACAGCCCAGAAGCGCTCTTGACGCTGCTCAAACTCAAAACCGACTTTGATCGCATGGCCTTTGATCTCAGCAGAGGCTTGACCTGTCAAACGGGCCTGATCATAGCTAGTCTTTTGGTAGCCTCCTTGGCTTGTGCCGGGACCGCTGTACAGGGAGTAAATCCCATCTACACCATCTCCGTTACGCAAACCACCATAGAAGGAAAGGAAATCCAAATTGCGGATACTGTAATCACGAATTCCGGTAAACGGATTGACAATTCCATTTTCAGCGACATAGTCAAAAATGAAATTGTTGTAGTTGGCCTGAAGTGGATTCTTGGAGGTGCTGGGATCAAAGGTCAAATTGATTGGCGAGAAGCCAGCAGTCATATAGTATCCATTGGAGGAGATGTCGGAGTTGTGAATATCGGCATTGTCAATCGGGTCGACATAACGATAGATTTCCTGACGATCGAAGTCAAAACTGCCGACATAACCGTAATCAAACAGGTTTTTCTTGTGGTTGGCATCCATAAACTCGCGCTCATAGCGTGACCAGTCCACCTGAAGTTGATAAAACAGGTTTTGAACCTTGCTGCCTTCAGCTGTCTTGAAAGTCTGCTGGAAACGTCCCCAGCCGCTGTATTGGCGACCGTGGAAAAGCTGATTGGCCTCAGGCGCAAACATCGAGTTTCCAATGCTCCAAGAATCGGAATTCACATCCGAAAAGCCACCGCCAAACTTGACAATGATGTTCTCGGAAGGCTGGAAATCCAAACGTGCGTTGATTCTCGCAGTTGAACCAGAGTTGTTCAGCTTGAATTTGGAAGTCTCCACCATGTCAGGCGTGACAAAATTTCCACGGTTCAAGAAGAAGTTTCCAGTGCGGTCCAGGGTAAGTGGATTTTCCTGGAAGTCCTGATAGGCTTCGTCAGTGAGCTTGAAAACGCCACCTTGAGCAGGATCTTGATCCTTTTCATACTGGTACTCTCCAGCGATGAAGAAGCCAAGAATCGGCTTGTTGTAGTCGATCGAGTCAATGTACTTGCTGATGATCGGGCCTGACAGGTTCAAACCACCCAAATGGTATCCATAAGGATCCAAAAACTGGGAAGTCAGATACTCGGCGCCACCGGTCACTTCGTAGCTCGGCGAAGACGTCGTGACAGAGATGATACCACCGATCACGTCACCGTACTCTGCCGGCGTACCACCGGTGATGACCGTAAGCTGCCCGATCGACTTTTGTGGAAGGTTCAAAGTACCACGTACCTTGACACCGTCGACAAAATAGACCGTCGAACTACTACGACCACCACGCATGCTAAGTCCATCGCCATCATCGGCTTGATAGACACCTGGCACAATGGCAGCAAGCGTGTTGATGTTTCGTAGACCGATATTTTTAACATCTGCCCCACTAATGGAACCGCCCGTTGTTGTGTTGTCAATGGGAATGGTCTCAGTAATCTGGACCTCCTTTAACTCCACACCGGTTTCAATCGCCAATGGCACATCAACCGTCTTGTTGGCAGCCACGTTGATGCCACTGGCATTGATCGTGTTACCAGCAAACGAGGCTCTCACCTCATACAAACCAGGCTCTACAGGCGCGATACTAAACTCGCCTTGGGCGTTGGTGTTTGCTCCACCCTTGATAATGCCGTTTGAAATGATCACCACCGTAGCAAACTCAACGGGTTCACCGCTTTCGTCTTTTACAGTACCCTTGATCTTACCAGCATCGGATTGTGCAAACACGCCCGAGCAGAAGAGCAGGCAAAACCCCAGCCAAATTCCGACTCGTTTAATCATAATTCCATCCGAATTAATTGTAATTCCACTTATAGGACAAAACAGAGGATAAAGATAAAAGCTAGAGTTTCATTATTCCAAATGTGCCGCAACAAAATCGAAGATCTGTCGTATGCAGCGCTTGGGTTTTATTTGATCCACGTCGCTTTCAACTACCTTATCCAGACTAAAATCAGTTCGAAAAGCATTGTTTCATGCCTTTCTTCACGCAATGTACACACAAACCAATGCCTTTCATTGTACTTTTGTTGGTGTAGGTTACACGATAAAAACAATTTCTTCTTAACTTAACCCTCATTATTGAACCCATTTCAGCGCATGGATCTCATATTCGACATTTTCAAAAAGCTTAAAAATCACGAAATTAGGCAGATTCGCAACCACCTCAACGCCTCGCCTTTTGAGTTTGAAAAGGTAGGCAAGCTGTTTGAGTTGGTGACACGGTACAAGGACAAAGACGAAGAGTTTTTTTCCGAAAAGCTTTATGGACGTGCTCCCGACAATACTTTTCGTGTGACCAAATCGCGCCTGAAACGAATTCTCGAGGATGTCATTTTGGACGACAAGAGCATCACCGACTACGATGCAGCCCGTGTAAATGCACTCCTGCAGGCTCAAAAGCGGCTTTTACAGGGGGAAATTCTTCTCGGACGCGGTGCTTACAAGGCGAGCAAGAACCTTCTCCTGCAGGTTGTGGGAAACGGACGGAAGTTTAGCCTTCACAATGAACATTTTTGGGCGCAGATGCTTCTGCACAGAACTCAAAGTGTAAATCTCTCCGTCAAAGAGTTCCAAAAGGGTACAGAAGACCTACAGAAACTGAATGAAGTCAACTATCTTGTCAATGAAGCCGCACTCCACCACTATGCCGTAACCAACATTCTTACCCAGACTTCGCTCAAGGACGATGAACTCGCTGAAATCGAACAAAAAATCAACCGAATTGAAAAAATTGCTGAGACCACGGCCTCTCCCTTGAGTCAGTACTACTTTTTGCTTTCCAAGATACTCTTCCTTCAATACACATATAATTATAGTGAAGCCTTGGTGTATTGCAAGCGGCAGTTGGAACTCATCAACCACGAGCCGGCAGTAAGGTCCAAGCAAAGGTTGGGAAGCGCCTTTTTTCAATTGACGGAAATTTCCCTTCGGAAAGGCGACTTACAGGAGGCACAAACATTTGTCGATGAGACACTTGCGCACTTTTCCAAGGAGGAAACCAATTACCTGATCGTGCTGGGCACCGCTTTTCGAATCTCCTTTTTTGCTGAAGATTGGACAAAGGCAGCTGCTATCATTCAAGAGGCACTCGCTCACCCCCGTTTCAATGCCTCCCCGTTCAGGGCAGCAATCTGGTATTACAACCAATCTTGTTTAATGCTGAAAACCAAGCGCGTCAGTGAGGCATTAAAAATGCTGAACGACGCGACTCCTCTCCTTGGCGACAAGATGGGCTGGAATCTCACCTTCAGGCTCCATGAAATCATGGTGCTGCACGAGGCTGGACTTCACGACCTTTTGGAGACGAAAATCCTCAATATGAGGCAATTCGTTAAGCGCACGCAAAAAAACAGTGAGATTTACCGTCCAATGAAGCTGATCCAAATCTTGATGGAGTGGCACAAAAACAGTTTGGATGTCAAGAAAACGCTCGTAGCTGCCAAACGACAGTTCACAGACCTGAAAGAGTTTCACCAAAACATTCCATTCGACCCATCTACCGGCGAATTGTTGCGATTGGAAACTTGGCTGGCAGAAATTGGAAAAGCCAAATAGATGGGGACCAACTAGGCATGCGTGGCTATTCGAGTGTTTCTATCACAATGGAGAATGCTTGAGCAAAAATTCCGATACCCCTTCAACCAATCGGTCGTTGATGCGATCAAGGGATTCATGACTCCATCCACCGATATGAGGTGTAAAAATGACTTTCTCCATCTGAAACAGCCTGTTCAAGTGTTCTCTTTGAAGATCGGACAACGTACTTAGCTTTTCATTTTCAAGGACATCCAGTCCTGCAGCGATCACCTTTCCAGAATCCAATGACTGAATCAGCCCCGCAAGCGGAACAATGGGGCCTCTCGAAAGATTCAAAAACCAAATCGGTTTTGAAAATTTTGCAAAAAAAGACGCATCCACCCAGTTTTCGGTCTCGGCGGTGAGCGGAATGTGGAGGCTCAAAACATCTGCTGATTCAAAAATCTGTTCCAACCCGGCTTCCTCAATTCCATTGCCTCCAAAGCCCGACTTGTATTTGTCGTAGGCGAGAACCTTGCATCCAAAACCCGACAAGCACCGCGACACGGCAGTCCCCGTGTTACCAAACCCTATGATTCCCACAGTTTTGGCATACAATTCAGTTCCGCGATTGCGCTCTCGCTCCCATTTCCATTGGTGAACCTCCCGGTCGGCCCGCGCAATGTTGTGCATCAGGCACAAGAGCATCCCCACCGCCTGCTCCGCTACCGGAATCGCATTGGCACCAGGAGTATTAAACGCCAGAATACCATTCTGTTCCAGCAGTGGAAGGTCAAAGTGATCCATCCCCACCCCTGCTCGACAAATCATCTTCAATCGAGGACCGTGGTTCAAAAGCTCTTGGTCGGCGTTGATCTTGGAATTCATGACCAGGATGTCTACCTCCTGCAAATTGGCGAGAATCTCCGCTTTTTTCCAATCGGGTTCATAGCGAAGTGGATGGCCGAGCGCTTCCAATTTGGCGCGCATCGACTCTGGAAATGGGTCGATCAACAGGATATTCATTTGCCCTCTGAATCAATTATTGCTTTCAATGCGCTCACAAGTGCCTTCGTGTCGTCCAAATTCACCATGCCGAAGTGGCCGACACGGATGACCAAATCGTGAAGTTGGTCCTGACCATCGGCTGTTTCGAGTCCATAGTCTCTTACAAGGGCCTCGCGAATGCTGTCATGGCTACGCCTGCCAAAACCAACAACGGTGAGTGCATCAGCATTTCCTTCTCCAAAAATTGCTCCACCCAGGGAAGGGATGGCCTCCTTTAGAAATTTGCTCATTTCATGCGTACGGTTCCAAATCACTGGCATCGTTTCAGCCCGCATCCTCTCCAGAGCCGCTTTTACCCCGTAAAACATTTGCAATGGCGGCGTAAATGGATAGGACCCGTGCATCAGGTATCGATAATAATGGCCTAAATCGCGGTAGTCTGCTGCCTCCGGGAAGACAAGGGACGCAGCCGCAAGCGGCCCAACGGCAACGAAGACCGTTCCACAAGGATTCAGAAATCCCTTTTGGCTGGCACCCACGACGACATCCAATTGCCATGCATCGGTGTAAAGCATTTGAATCCCAACCGAGCAGATGGCATCCACTACAATCAGTTGTTTGGGGGCAATTTCCTTGATTGCAAATGCAATTTCCTCAAGGTCAATCGCTACGCCCGTCGAAGTTTCTACATGTGTCAGTACCCAGCCCTTGAGATCCGGGTACTCCTTCAATACTTGGCCCACGTGGTCCAGCGTAAATGCATGCCCCCAAGTGACACCCAAGGGAACGACATCCAAACCAAGGGCAATCCCAAATGCGGCCCACCGTTGCGAAAATTTGCCCATTGCCGGGATGGCAACTTTGTCTCCGGCCTTGAAAAGGCTGAACATGGCTGATTCCACCCCAAAAGTTCCGGATCCCGGCATCGCGACCACAGGGTATTCCGTCTGGAAGACGTACTGAAGGTCATTCTGAAACGCCTCGAAAAATGTGTCAAATGCGGCAGTGCGCTGATGAACTACAGGTTTACCGATCGCGTCGATCACATACTGTGGCACCGCAACGGGCCCTGGATTCATAATCAAAGGATTTGAACTTCTAAGCATAACACAAATGTAAAGGTTGAATGTGCACCGCGGTAGTCCATTCAGCGCATTTGTGAGGACAACGCTGCCCCGCAACAGCGATGAGGGGGCATCAATTCCATTATTTCAAAGAACACTTTGACTGAAAGCTCCAAATCAGCCTGTCATACTCGGCCCAATGACGACCCATTGGCCTCAAATCGAGCCCTGCCTTGACCAATGAGTCGCTGAAGATCAGCCTCCGTCGGTAGGTAGAGCAGATACTTGCTCGCAAAGAGTTGCTTGCTTTCTGCCAAAACCGAATATTTCACGATGGTCTCGTCCTTTTCCGCGCACAACAGGATTCCCATCGTTGGATTGTCGCCTACAATCCTTTTGAGATCGTCGTACATCCTGACATACATGTCGATTTGTCCGATGTCTTGGTGCGATAGCGGCCCCATCTTGAGATCAAAAATCACGAAGCACTTCAGGATATAATTGTAGAAAACAAGATCAATATAGAAGTCGGAGGTTTCTGTTGCCACGTGTACTTGCCGTCCCACAAAGGCATATCCCTTGCCCAGCTCCAACAGAAAAGATTTCAAATGCTCGATAATCGCCGATTCCATGTCACTTTCGCTGGCAGTCGGCGAGATTGGAATATCCAGAAATTCGAAAATGTACGGGTCCTTTACCAAATGGGCGGGCTCCATCGGCTCACCTTGGGACTGCGGGCACACGGATCGCTCAAAATAGAGACTGTTGATGTTGCGTTGGAGTGTGCGGCTGTCCCAGCCGCAATGCGAGGCATGATTCAAGTAATAATCTCTTTTCCCCAGGTCGGAGAGCCGGCTCAGAATACGATAGTGGGTCCAGCTCAAATCGTGACGCAGTGCGTCACGATTTGGAAAAGACAAATAGAAAGAACGCATGTTTCGCAAATTGCTAGCATCATACCCCTTTCCATAAGCCTCCGTCAATTGAGCGGAAAGGTTTTTCAGCGTCGATTTCCCGTAGCCCGCCCTTGAGGCTCCCGCTTGCTCATCCTCCACGATCAATCGACCGATTTGCCAATAGGATTCAAGCAAGACTGCATTTGCGACACTATATACATGTGTACGTGCGCGATCAATGATCGCACGAATCGATTCAAACAGTAACGGATTGAGTTTTTCCATTTTCCTTCGCGTAAATTCAACGGCTGCACAAATACAGGCCCTGCCTACGCTTGGAAAATCCATTCGCATACCCTCCTCTACAGAACCCTTTCCCCACGCACGAATGATGCAAAACTACACAAAATATTTACAAATGAAGTATTTTGCTAATTTATTTTTCAATTCTCCGCTTCTTCTTCGCTTTCCTCCTCGAATTCAGTGGATTTACCGACCAACATTCCTGCCAACGTTGCAAAATTTGCAGTACTCATCGCCTCTGCTCGAAGTTCCAACCAAGCCGCAGGCACCTCTCCGGAAAATTCCAATCCTTTGATGGCATTTCGTAAAGTCTTGCGCCGTTGGCCAAATGCCGCCTTCACGACGGTGCGTAAAGCCTGAAATTCAGTTTCCACATCCTGTTTGGCGGTCAGGGAAAAAACTGCGCTCATGACCTTCGGCGGTGGCTTGAATACCGTGGGCGGAACCTTGAATTGTGTTTTCCTGACAAAAAAGGCATCTGTGAGTACTGTCAAGATGCCTCCCTCCTTTCCAGAAAGCCCTGCCGGTGCACAAATGCGGTCGGCGACCTCCTTCTGCACCATGAAAACTCCCTGTTGTACCAGATCACGATTTTCCAACAAACGAAAAAAAATCGGAGACGACACATTATAAGGTAAGTTGCCAATGAAACGCGCCGGCCTGCCTTCCAGAAGTCCGAAATCCCATTTCAAAAAGTCAGCATGAAAAACGCGAAGTCCTGTGCCCGCAAACCGCTCCTGAAGGTATTGAACGGCATCCGGGTCAAATTCGACGACCCAAACTTCCGGAAATTGCTCCAACAAATACTTGGTAAGCACTCCCATTCCGGGTCCAATCTCAATCACAGGGCCTTGCAAATTGACATCCAAAATCGAGACGATCTTGCGTGCAATGTTCTCGTCGGCCAAAAAATGCTGGCCCAGATGCTTCTTTGGTTTTAGATTCTGCATTTCAATTGTAAATTTAGCCGCTCATTTTAGAAAATCAGATATAATCAGAATGGAACTGAAACATTCCGGCAAAGCGCCCAAAGCTGCGAAAGACGTCCTCTTTACCGTCTTTGTATCCAGCAACACAGTGGCCGCCGCCGCCGAATTTGTACATACAGCACTCGGCTGCGACCTCAAAGTCGATGCCGCCTGTGCAGAAAAAGGTTTCCACACCTACCGTTTCGACGGCAAGCTCAACCTTGCCTTGATCGGTCTCGGGAATCCCTCTGACGAATGCGAAGGCCTTCGGAAGGGTGGGTACAGCGCCGTTTCGCTGTGCAACGACCACAATCTCACCAAGCTTGTGGCTGCTTATCCCGGCACACAGGACGGCCGAAGTGCGTTGATATCCGCTCTTGCTGAGTCCATCGTGCTCAGCAACTACCAATACCTTCGCTTCAAAAGCAAAAAGGAGACCCATTCTCTGGCAACTGCCACGATCATCTCCGAACTAAAAGACGGATCAAAAATCGTGGAACGTGCGGGCAAAATTGCCAATGCTACCCTGATTGCCCGTGACTTGGTGAATGAACCCGTCTTGACGCTGACGGCAGAAGCACTTGCCAACCGCGCAGTTGAACTTGGCAAGGAGTTTGGATTCACCACAGAGGTACTCAACAAAGCAAAAATCCGTTCGCTGAAAATGGGTGGCTTGCTTGCTGTCAACACCGGAAGCATCGATCCGCCGACTTTCAGCATTTTGGAATACAAAGGCAAGAAGGCCAAAAACAAAAAGCCGATCGTTTTGGTGGGCAAAGGCGTGGTGTTTGACACTGGCGGATTGAGTCTGAAACCCACGCCCAACAGCATGGATTCGATGAAATGCGACATGGCAGGTGCTGCGGCTGTGATATGTACCTTCTGCGCAGTTGCTGCTTTGGAGCTGGATATCCATTTGGTCGGGCTCGTACCCGCCACCGACAACCGCCCGGGCGGCAACGCTTATACACCGGGGGATGTCATCACGATGTATGACGGCTCCACGGTGGAAGTGCTCAATACCGATGCGGAAGGCAGGATGATTTTGGCTGATGCCTTGGCCTATGCCAAAAAATACAAACCTGAGCTCGTGATCGACCTTGCAACGCTCACAGGTGCGCAGGTGGTGGCCGTCGGCTACCATGGCAGCGCCTTCATGGGTACTGCCTCAGCTGAGACCAAATCGGCCTTGCAGCGTGCAGGGCAGCGCGTATATGAGCGCTTGGTCGAACTTCCGCTTTGGGAAGAATACAAAGACCAGCTTAAAAGTGACATCGCCGACATGAAAAACATCGGCGGCAGCTCGGGTGGCTGCATCACAGCTGGCAAATTCTTGGAGCAGTTTACCGACTATCCATGGATTCACATTGACATTGCAGGGCCTAGCTTCCTGCCTTCTTCCGACTCGTACCGCGGCAAAAACGGTACCGGTGTCGGCGTGCGTTTGCTCACGGAATTCCTGAGCAACTACTGATCCATTTCTTGGGGCCCAAAGGGAATCCATTTCGGATAACTCCCTGATCCAGGCTCCCATAGTTATTCGCTTTATGCAAAAGACAAGAAAAGTCCTTCGAATAGGCATCACCATTGGCGATTACAACGGCATTGGTCCAGAATTGATTATCCAAGGCCTGACAGAACCACGCCTGCGTGAAATTTGTACTCCGATTGTCTACGGCTCCTCCAAAGTGCTCAATGTTTACAGAAAACTTTTGAGCGTAGACAAGTTTTCCTACAATGTCATCCAAGCGCCCAATCAAGCGCAACCCAAGAAGGTCTCCGTGATTGATTGCATCACCAATGCAGACAATGTGGAGCCGGGCAAATTTTCGCTTGATGCTGGCAAGGGCGCCTTTGAGGCTTTGCGCCAGGCAGTTCAAGATCTGAAATCCGGCGAAATCGATGCATTGGTGACCTTGCCGATTGACAAGAGCTCCATTCAAAGCGAGGAATTTCAGTTTCCGGGCCATACGGAATATTTGGCGCAGCAATTTGGTCAAGACACCAGCCTGATGTTCATGATCCATGACCGTCTCAAAGTGGCTGTGGTCACAGGGCACGTCCCGTTGGCGAATGTTTCCAAAGCGATCACGGTCGAGTTGATCTTGAAAAAGCTGCGGATCATGAACATGTCGCTGAAGACTGACTTCAATGTCGACAAACCCAAAATCGCGGTTTTGGGCCTGAATCCGCATGCTGGCGACAACGGCTTGCTGGGTAAAGAAGAAAAGGAACGCATCAATAAGGCGGTCGAAGATGCCCAACGGGAACGCATTTTTGCAATGGGTCCCTACAGCGCGGATGGTTTCTTCGGAATGGGACTGTTCAAAAAATTCGACGCTATTCTTGCCATGTACCATGACCAAGGCTTGATCCCTTTCAAGTTGATGGCGGGCTTTGAAGGCGTGAACTTTACTGCGGGATTGCCGATCGTGCGCACCTCTCCAGATCACGGGGTTGCTTACAACCTTGCTGGCAAAGGAGAAGCCGATCCGAGCAGCTTCATCCATGCTGTTTACAAGGCAATGGACATTTGCAGAGAGCGACGCGACAACCTTGATCTGCAAGAAGGATCGCTTTTCAACCCTAAAGCAAGGGACCGCCGACACGTTCCCGCCGACCTTTCAGGGGCTGCAGAAGAGGAGGAATTTGTACCTTCGGCAGATGATTCGGTCCAAGATTAAGGACAAATCTTAAAATTCGAGAATCATTTCCACAAAAATTTAGAATTCATTGTGGATTTCACTAGTTTTGCCAGCTCAAAATTTCTACGGTGGACAGATTGTTTGAAAAGAAGTATTCTGTCGATGTACCCAAACTAGGGTACGGACTGAATCAGGAGTCATTTACTGTAGATGATGCGTTCTTTGCGGCCTTTGAATTTTCGCCGATTCATCAAGGGAACTTGAAAGTTGCAGTGACGATCGACAAATCGTCTACGCATCTTGATGCCAAGTTCCATTTTACGGGGGAGATCATGATAGAGTGCGACCGTTGTTTGGAGCCCTATCCGTTTCCTTTGGAATTTGAAACGCGCGTGGTTTATGCATTTGATGCGGAATTGGAGTTTGACACAGATGAAGTTGTCTTGATTGAAGAATCATTGCCTACTTTGTTTTTTGCACAGGACTTCTATGACTTCATCATTTTGCAATTGCCCCTGCGCAGGGTTCCCGAACCGGAAGTACACTTATGTGCACCCAACGTTCTCGAATTGCTCGGCATGAATCCCGATGGTAGCTTGAAAGAGCCCGCCCCGGTTGAAGAGGAAGAGGAAGTTGCTGACCCGAGGTGGGAAGCACTCAAAAAGTTAAAAGATAAAAAGGACTAAGTTAAGTTAATAGCCCTATGGCACATCCTAAACGTAAGATTTCCAAGACAAGAAGGGACAAACGTCGCACCCACCACAAGTTGGAGTCGAAGCCCATCTACATTGATGCCGTGAGCGGGGAAGCAACCCTCTACCATCGCGTTTGCCTTGAAAGCGGTTACTACCGCGGTCGGCAGGTGATGGAAGGGAAAGACGACCTGTAACCGATGCGCATCGGAGTGGATATCATGGGCGGGGACTATGCCCCCGCCGCTCCGATCGAGGGTGCCATTTTGGCACTGAAAAGTCTCGGCCAAAAAGCTGAGATTGTCTTGATCGGCGACGAAACCCTTATTCGCTCAGAACTTCAGGCCCGGGGTCACAACCCCGAGGCCTTTTCTATTGTGCATACCGATCAAGTGATCGGCATGGAGGAATCCCCCACCAAGGCGGTCGCATCCAAGCCAAGATCTTCGATCAATGTCGGCATGGGCATGGTCAAGCAAAAAACGCTTGACGGATTTGTCAGTGCCGGCAATACCGGCGCCATGTTGGTGGCTTCGGTCATGGGACTGGGTAAAATCGAGGGCGTCATGCGTCCCACGATCGGCGCATTGATCGAGATCGGGGAAGGCAGAAAAGCACTGCTCTGCGATGTCGGGGCCAATGTCGATTGCAAGCCCGAGGTCCTCCTCCAATTTGGCATCTTGGCGAAAGTCTTCCTGGAGAGCGTCCACAAAATTCAAGCGCCGCGAATCGGACTCATGAATGTCGGCGAAGAGGAAGGCAAAGGTCCGGAAGCTGTCAAGGCGGCCCACCAATTGATGAAGGGGACCGACAAATTTGACTTCGTCGGAAACGTCGAGGGCAGGGACATCTATCGCGGTCATGCAGACGCCTATGTCTGCGATGGCTTTACCGGAAATGTCGTGCTCAAATTTGGGGAGTCCATGTATGAACTGCTCAAAAGCCGTTTTCCAGCCGACGACTTCATCGAGACATTCAATTTCGAAAATTACGGAGGTGTGCCTGTCTTGGGCGTCAAAGGCATCTCCATCATTGGTCATGGCATCAGCACGGCCAAGGCGGTAGAAAGTATGATTTTGAGCGCGGTTTTGGCTGCCGAAGGCAACCTTGTCGCCAAAATCGAATCCGCATTTGCATCCTTCCAATCGGAGAATCCCATTATCGTATGAGAACAGCAGCGATCACGGCCCTTGGCCATTTCCTTCCTGAAGACCGCCTCACCAATGCCGACCTCGAAAAGATGGTCGATACCAATGATGCTTGGATTCAGGAGCGCACCGGCATCACGGAACGTCGCATTCTGAAAAACGGAGCGACCTCTGACATGGCCATCGCAGCTGTGAACGAATTGCTGGAACGCCGTGGCATCAAGGCGAGCGAGATCGACATGCTCATCTGCGCCACTGTGACGCCTGACCATACCTTTCCGGCAACTGCCAATATCATCACCGCTGCCGTTGGTGCCAACAATGCTTGGGGCTTTGACTTGGAAGCTGCATGCTCCGGCCTGCTCTACGGATTGGTGATCGGATCGAAATTCATCGAAACCGGAACCCACAAAAAAGTGGTCGTCGTAGGTGCCGACAAGATGTCGAGCATCATTGACTATACCGACCGCAACACCTGCGTGTTGTTTGGCGATGGTTGCGGTGCCTTGTTGCTGGAACCCAACGAGGAGGGCCTCGGCATCATCGACTCAAGCCTACATTCGGATGGAAACGGTAAAAAGCACTTGCACATGGTTGCAGGTGGAAGCCGCAAGCCGGCAAGCATTGAAACCGTCACCAACCGCGAGCATTACGTTTATCAGGAAGGCGTCTATGTTTTCAAATTCGCGGTGACCAAAATGGCCGACGTCGTTGCAGACGTCATGGCACGCAACCACCTTACAGCCGATGACATTGCCTACTTGGTGCCTCACCAAGCAAACAAGCGCATCATCGACGCATGTGCCGAACGCATGGGCGTCGGCTCGGAGAAGGTGATGATCAACATACAACGGTACGGAAATACGACCGGCGGCACGATTCCGCTTTGTCTCTGGGACTGGAAAGATGAGCTCAAAAAGGGCGACAACCTTATTTTGGCAGCCGTTGGCGGCGGCTTCACATGGGGTGCGATCTACTTGAAATGGGCAATCTGAGGTAGCCATGCGCAACCTCTTCGGAAAATACTTGGGGATCTCCTTGCTACTTACGGCATTCACCTTCGCCGGGTGCCGCATGGACGACGACAGCAGTTATGAGATCCGCACATACAGTAGCTTCTTCCTTGTCCAAAAGCCAAACGGGCTACGCAGCATCTACCGTTATCAGCAAGATTTTCATCAACTGGATTCTGCTTGGAATCTCAAGGCCAATGTGCCTGATGCCCAGTTGAGCGATGCCTCGATGGTAGATAACCGAATTTGGATTGCAAGTGGACCGCAAAACGCCATTCTGCAGGTGAATCCGGCTTATGGAAGTGTGCAAGAGAAATTTTCCAACCTGCCCCTTGCACCGCATTACATTGCGATCGGCGACAAACAAATCCTCATCTCAGACACCGCGGCAGGAAAAGTGGCGTTTTTGAAGCTCCGCAATGGCGATGTCCAAGAAATCCAATTCGAAGGAAAGCCGGGTATGTGTATCTACAACAGCGGCAAATTTTACCTGCAGGTGAACGATAGCCTTGTGTCGATCTACGACGAGTCTGCCTTGACAACGCGGGCCACGGTCTCGATTGGCCTTCGCATAACGTCTCTGGTCCTCAACCGTTATCGTGCCATCATCGCAATGTCAGCAGACAGCATGGGGACCTACCAAGCCCTCATCACGCACAGCGCAGATTATCTGGCCGGCAACTACGCCGTGCTTTTCAGCAAATTCGTACCCACTCCCTATTTCTCCAAAAGTTTTGGAACCGAATATCTGGCCGATCTCGAGATACTGGATGGCAACCTGATAAACGATTCGCTCATTGTTTTAGCGGATTCCATCGCAGATTTCGAAGCTGATTTTTTTGAAGGAACACTTTTTTACACGCGTGGAGGTGATCTTGTCGTAAAATCCATTTCAGGGTTGCAGCTAATAGACAGTCTTGCCTTCGAAGGCCGATTCATTAAATCCTTCCATCAATATGCCGCGGACTGATTGGTTCATTCGCCCGAATTGACCAAGGATGGCCTATGCGCACGAAAGTTGTTAGTTCCCGTCGAAATCACGTATCGGTTTTGCACTCCGCTATCTGAATTTTTCTTAATTTGCCCCTCGCTAATTTAAAAGTGATATATGGGTAGTACCTCAGAGATTAAAAAAGGACTGACGATCGATTTCAATAACGATATCTATACTATCGTCGAGTTCCTGCATGTGAAGCCGGGCAAGGGTTCGGCATTTGTGAGAACAAAGTTGAAGAGCCTGACGACAGGCCGCGTTTTGGAAAACACTTTCCCTTCCGGCGCAAAAATCGACATCGTCAGAGTCGAACGCCGCAACTATCAATACCTCTACCGCGAAGGCAACTACTTCGTGATGATGGACAATGAGAGCTATGAGCAAATCTATGTCGATCAGGCAAAAGTCCCCAATCCGCAGTTTATCAAGGAAAATGACTACGTCGAAATCCTTTTCAATACCGACAAGGAAGACGACATCCTGGCTGTCGAGCCGCCTGCAACCGTGGTGTTGACGGTGACCTATACGGAGCCCGGCATCAAAGGAGATACTGCTACCAATACCCTGAAACCCGCCACGATGGAAGGCGGAGCCGAGGTGCGCGTACCCTTGTTTGTAAACATTGGCGACCGCATCAAGATCAGCACCGAGGATGGCACCTATATGGAACGCGCCAAAGAGTAGTTATACAACCAGCAATTGGTCACGAGATATGGATATCAAAGACATTCAGGAACTCCTGAAATTCATCAATAGAAGTACCCTCACAGACGTGGAGATCGAGCAAAAAGATTTCCGTCTTCGCATTCAGCGCAAGCCAGAGGGTATTGTTTATGCACAAATGCCGCAAACGCAGCAATTTGTACAACAGCAGATGCCGCAATTGGTTCAGCAGTCAGCACCTGCAACTACCGATGCACCTGCACCGGTAGCAGAAAGCAAGCCGGCTACTGACAGCGGCAAGAATCTCCGTGAATTCCGTGCCCCTTTCATCGGCACATTCTACCGCTCCAATGGCCCTGACAAAGAGCCGTTTGTGAAGGTTGGAGACAGCATCACCTCGGGCAAAGTCCTTGGGATCATCGAAGCCATGAAGCTTTTCAACGAAATTGAAAGCGACATCAACGGTACGATTGTCAAAATCCTGGTCGAGAATGCTCAGCCTGTCGAATATGACCAACCCCTTTTCTTGATTGAGATCCACTAATTCTCCACGGCCTTGTTTAAAAAGATCCTAATTGCGAATCGTGGCGAAATTGCGCTGCGCATTCAACGCACTTGCAAAGAGATGGGCATCAAGACAGTCGGAGTCTATTCGACTGCCGATCGCGATAGCCTGCATGTACGCTTTTCGGATGAGGCCGTTTGTATCGGACCACCGTCAAGCAAGGAAAGCTACCTCAACATCCCCAACATTATTGCTGCGGCAGAGATTACCGGCGTGGATGCAATTCACCCCGGCTACGGCTTTTTGTCTGAAAACGTCGAATTTGCCGAGGTCTGCACAGAATACGGGATCAAATTCATCGGACCGCGTCCAGATGCCATTCGCAACATGGGCGACAAGTCCAGCGCCAAGGCGACCATGAAAAAGGCGGGCGTCCCGGTTGTTCCCGGTTCGGAAGGTTTGCTCAAAGACTTGCCACAGGCCATCAAGATTGCCGCTAAAATCGGCTATCCTGTGCTGATCAAAGCCACCGCAGGTGGCGGTGGCAAGGGTATGCGCATCATCTGGGAAGAGTCTCAACTCGGTCCGCTCTGGGAAGATGCCCGCCGCGAAGCGGCTGCTTCCTTTGGCAACGATGGAATGTACATGGAGAAATTCATCGAGCAGCCAAGGCACATCGAAATCCAGGTCGTCGGCGATCAGTATGGCAACGTCTCCCACTTGAGCGAGCGCGACTGTACCATCCAACGCCGTCACCAAAAACTCGTCGAAGAATGCCCGAGCCCAGCGCCTTTCATGGACGACAAGCTCCGCGCCAAAATGGGTGACGCAGCCGTCAAGGCCGCCCAATCCGTCAACTACGACAGTGCCGGCACCGTCGAATTCATCGTGGACAAGACGGGCAAGTTCTATTTCATGGAAATGAACACCCGTATTCAGGTAGAGCACCCCGTCACAGAGGAAGTATTTGGCTATGACTTGATCAAGGAGCAAATCAAGGTTGCTGCGGGCATCGAGGTTTCCGGACACCATTATTTCCCCAAGGATGTGCATTCGATGGAGGTGCGCATCAATGCCGAAGATCCCGACAACGATTTCCGTCCTTCTCCGGGCAAAATCACGGGCTTCCACAAGCCGGGTGGGCATGGTGTGCGCGTGGACACACACGTGTACGCAGGCTACGTGATCCCGCCCTATTACGACTCGATGATTGGAAAACTCATCGTGACGGCGCGCACACGCGCGGAAGTGATCGCCAAAATGGAGCGTGCCCTTGACGAATTTATCGTCGAAGGCATCAAAACCACAATTCCTTTCCACCGGAAACTCATGCAAAATGAGATCTTCCGCTCTGGAATTTACTCGACGAAATTCATCGAGGAAAACAAGATCATGCGTTGAGCATATTGCTTGTCCATTCCTTTCAGCGGTCGTAAGTGGGTTCATTTACGACCGCTTTTTCGTTGGCGGAGGGGATTGGATTTGGGATGCCATTCCGCGAATATTCTTCCTAAATTACATCCGTGAAGACCTCAAAGAATCAATTGCCGCTGCTGCTGCTGCTGGGAATCTTGCTGGTAATGGTCGGCTTTTTTTACCGTCAACCTTTGCTCGAACCCAATCAAACCTTCATGGGCGGCGGTTTTGACGGCCTGAAAAACTATTACACGCCTTGGTACCACGCCAAATACGACAGCACTTATACCCATTTTCAGGGGATGAACTATCCCTACGGGGACCATGTGGTCTTTGCCGATGCCCAACCGCTCCTGAGCAATGCGATCAAATTGTTCGGGCTGGGTGATTGGACCGTAGCGATTGTGAATTATGCATTGATTTTGAGCATCTTCTTGACCGGATGGCTGCTGTTCCGGATCCTGCAGCGTTGGCAGGTGAATGATTATTGGGCTGCAATTTCGGCTGCGGCAGTGACGCTGCTTTCACCGCAGTTGGTCAAAATGAATGGGCACTACGCCTTGGCTTACACGTTTGTGGTGCCTTTGATTTGGCATCTTTCACTCCGGTTCTTTGAAAAGCCCGGCGTTGGGCGGTCTTTTGCAGTGGCCGCGCCCGTTTTTTTGATCGGATGGATGCATCCGTACTTTGTCATGATTTCGGCGGTGTTTCTGACGGCGTTTTGGGCGAGCTTCAGCCTTGTTTCTTGGCGTAGCAGCAAATTGCCTTTCAAGCTGCTCCACTTCGGATTGCAAGTGATCGTCCCCGTAGCGCTGTTCACGTTGAGCTTGAAAATGACCGATCCCGTGACCGACCGTCCGGCAAATCCCTACGGCATCAACGAATATGTCGCCACTTGGAGTACCATCTTCATGCCGGTGGCCTTGCCATTGCTAAAGGGTTTCATTCCCGAATTTGTATTGAAAAGGGTCCACCCAAGCTGGGAAGGACTTTCTTACA
Organism: Bacteroidota bacterium; assembly: GCA_016718825.1. Classification (NCBI taxonomy): domain Bacteria; kingdom Pseudomonadati; phylum Bacteroidota; species Bacteroidota bacterium. Next base: position 77,720 of record JADKCL010000012.1, read on the forward strand.
TCGGTCTATTGTCTGGTTTGATGTTTTTTGTTTTCTGGATCAGGACCGGGGCGAATCTCATTCGTAGTATTATCCAGCGGCGTTTCCAATCCTTTCAGTTGGTTCCCGGCGAAGGCATTTCAGATCCCACGCGGAAGCTGATTGCGGCATCAGTCCTGGCCGGATTGGCGGTCGGCATCTTTGCCTGCGGATTTCCCTTTGCCATCAAACCCGAACGAATGACGGAGCTCTTCCCTCCGATCAAACAATTCCGCAGCTTGGGTCGCTTCACTTGGGCGTTCTACTATACCTGGGTGACCTTCAGTTTTTACTTGGTTTGGCAGCTCATTTTGTGGCTGCGCAAACGGCAAATGGGCGCCATTGGTCTGGCAATCGGCGTCGTATTGGCAGGTTGGACTTTATTTGAGGGCGGCGCACTCAACGAAGGGGTGCGTTTGAGAATCTGGGTCGTGAAGCTCATGACCTACATGGAAGGCGAACCTGGGATGATCCCCGGCATGAAGGTCAGTCCTTGGATGGCGACCATTCAACCTGAAAAGTACGCTGCTATTGTTGCGCTGCCTTATTACCACGACGGTTCAGAAAACTTCCGCGCAAACCTACCCAATGCGAGCAAATACGCCTTTGAAGCATCGATCCGCACGGGTTTGCCCATGCTCAATGTGATGATGAGCCGCACCTCGCTCAACCAAACCTGGAGCCTGCTACAATTGGTGACGGAGGCCAATGCACCGCTGGAAATCCTTGACAAACTCAAGGATCCCCGCCCGATACTTGCGATGCGCTTCGGCAATTCCAAGGAATTTGACGGTCCCTACATGCAACCCAGAGGGGAGTTGGTCTATGCACAAGACACGATCCAATTTTATACACTCGACCTGCGGGCACTGCAAGAAAGACTCCTCGGCGAGAAAACAATGGTCCCCGACAGCCTTTGGGAGGCGCCCAACGGCCTTCGACTTAGTCGCCCCGACAACGGCATGTTTTGGATCGATTATGAAGCCAAAGGCAAGGGAGCCGGTTATCGCAGCAACAAGGGAAACACGGTTCAGTTGAAAGACAACAATATTTTCCACGAAGGCCCGCTGAATTTCAGCCCCAAAGACACCATTCTCGTAAGTCTGTGGCTCAAAATGCGCGCCGACCGTTTGCCGCTGACCCAGATGGGATTCGAAGAGCTGAAAGGCAGTGAGGCCCAAACTTGGGATTACCTCAGTTTGCACAATAATATTCAACGGCTCGATGGCGAATGGGCACTTTGCGAACGGGAATTTGTGTTGACTGATCCTGCGGTGAATAACATTCGGATGAATGTGACCACCTGGAAACGCCGCCCGCCCGAGATCACCTTTGACAACGTGCTCGTGCGCAAAAAAGGAACGGATGTCTACAAGTTTGAAAACGGCATCCCCGTCTGGAAAAACAATCGTTACATGCCCCTACAGGTCGCAACACCCCCATTGGATTCGTTGCAATAGTGCCAAGCATCCACCGCGCTGGAAAAAATCCTAACTTGCCGTCGATGGCCTTGAAACCCGACATTTCGGTAGTGGTGCCCGTCCATAACGAGGAAGGCAATTTGCAGATGCTGCATCAGCGGCTCAGTGCTGTCTTGCAAGGCATGGACGCGACCTACGAAATCGTGCTCGTCAACGACGGTAGCCAAGACCGCTCCATGGTCATTCTCCGCGAACTCGCTGCCAAGGACCCGCATGTGCGCTACCTTGATCTAAGCCGCAACTTCGGACATCAAATTGCAGTTACCGCCGGGCTCGATCATTGTCAGGGCAATGCGGTGGTGATCATCGATGCCGACTTGCAGGATCCGCCTGAGCTCATCGCTGAGCTTTACCAACGCCACAAGGATGGCTTTGAGGTCGTGTACGCGCGCAGGCGGCAGCGCAAGGGCGAAGGTTTTCTGAAAAAATGGACCGCCCGCATGTTTTACCGCATCCTGCGCAGGCTCACAAAAATCGAAATTCCGCTGGACACCGGGGATTTTCGGATCATCGACCGCAAAGTCGTCGACGTACTCAAGCAGATGCCGGAGCAAAACAAGTTTCTGCGTGGGCAAATTTCTTGGGCGGGCTTTCGGCAAACGTTTGTGGAATACGACCGCGACGAGCGCCTGAGCGGCAAGACGAGTTATACGTATGCCAAGATGATCCGATTTGCGATCGATGGCATCACTGCATTTTCAGAAGTGCCGCTTCGGTTTATCACCTTGGCCGGATTTGCGGTTTCGGGAATCGCATTTTTGTTGATCATCTACGCGGTGTTGAGCTATTTTTTCTCGACGAGTTACCAAACGGGCTGGGCTTCGCAGATGATTTCCTTCCTGTTTATCGGAGGAATTCAACTGATCGGCATCGGCATCATTGGAGAATATCTGGCAAGAATCGGCGCGAATGTGCGGCAACGGCCCTTGTACATCGTGGCGGAGGATAGTGCGACCCAAGACACATCGTCATAAGAGGATCAAACTTGATAAAGTCTGAAGTGATCAAATTGGAGACATCTCTATCTGGTCAGTAAAAAAGCGCAGTCTTCAATCGCGTAAGTAGGGAAATCTTGATGGATGGTATAGCTGAGGTGAATCTCCGAACCGTCTGCATTGGAGGTGCCATAAATTTGCTTTGCAACTCTACCGACAGAAATAAACTGGTCTGGAATGCGAAACCTTGTACCTTCTAAAAAAACGGTTGCCACTACCTTGAAACAATTGAACCAGAGATTGTTGGCTGAAAATTTGTCTGGCGTGGTTTCAATAGGCTTTAAATCAATAAAAACCGTATCGGTCCCCGCCGAATCACAAGTTTTTATCGCTGAATAGCGCCCGTTGTAGATCAGGTTGATAGGCGGAGTGAGCGCGACATCCTGACTCATGGACGCAGAACGCTCCTTTTTGTCGCGCACGGTAAGCGTGACTTCATAGTTCCCGTACGAAGCGTAGGAATGCATGGGATTGGGATCGGTGGAACTCGTTCCATCGCCGAAATCCCATTCGTAAGAAACGGCATTCAAGGAACAATCCACAAACTGAACCTTGCGCGACGGCACCTCGGCGCTGACGCGCATACTTGAAAAACAAACTTCGACTTCCTTCCGCGTACAGGAGGCAATCATCGTGATGAAGCAAAGCAAAAGAAGTAAATCGAGCAGTCTTTTCACGCAAATTTTGTTTTTATGACCTAGAACTGAATCGCTAAGATTGTAAATATAAACAACTTTCAGAGGTCACCTTCCAAATAGGTAACCACCCCAATTCCCGACAAAAAGTCCTCTTCCTTTTGCACTAAATTCCAACTAAGCAGTCGCAAACTTGCCTGACAGTTTACGCAACGATTGTTTTATCTTCGCCCACAGAATGCAATTCGCGCACGTCAGCATCAGCAGCAAGGCAATTTGGACCATCGCCGTGGTTTCCTTGGCTTTGTTTTTCATTCTCGGGCGCTGGCACAGGAGCAAGGTGGTCGATGCGGATGTGATCTCCTACTACAGCTATTTGCCAGCGGTCGTGGTGCAGGGCGACATCACGATGAATTATGCGCATGGCAATGACTTTTACGCCGACAAAGTCTGGGGAATCATTTGGAAAGAGGGCTTCGGGCCGGTGCAGAAATACACCATGGGCCTCAGTTGGCTGTATGCGCCATTTTTCCTGGCGGGTCATGGAAGTGCAATGCTTTTGGGCTACCCGGCGGATGGCTATTCGGCGCCGTATAAATTTTGGCTGCAACTGAGTGCGCTCTTTTACCTCGTGTTGGGGATGGTATGGCTGCGGAAGGTCTTGCGGACTTATTATTCGGAGGAAATCACAGCACTGACATTGCTGGTGCTGGCATTCGGGACGAATCTCTACTACTATTCCCATGGGCAGGCGGCGATGCCGCACGTCTATCTTTTTGCGTTGGTGAGCGGGATGCTTTGGCTCACGATCCGGTTTTACGCTGCTCCAAATTGGGGACGCGCCTTGGCGCTTGGATTGATTTGCAGTCTCATCACGCTCGTGCGGCCCAATCACATTCTCCTTTGGATCGTCCCGATGGGATACGGATTAACTTCGTTGGCCCAATTGCGTGCGCGGCTGTCCTTTTGGCTCCGGCATTTCCCGAAATTATTGCTGTTCCCGTTGCTACAAGCCTTGATCCTCGCTCCGCAGTTGCTGTATTGGCACCTGATGACCAACCATTGGATTTACTACAGTTATGGCGACGAATCGTTTTTCTGGGATGCCCCGAAGGTGCTCAAGGTTTGGTTCAGCTACCGCAACGGCTGGCTGGTTTATACACCCCTGATGGCATTGGCCGTCGTGGGATTGGCTCTGCTGCGCAAATATGCGCGGGATTTCAGCATTGTCTTGCCCGTGGTTTTTGCTTTGGGCACCTACGTCATTTCCTGCTGGTGGTGCTGGTGGTATGGTGGCAGCTTCGGGCAACGGGTGTTCATTGATTTCTACCCGATGTTGGCATTGGGTTTTGCGGGAGCGCTCACGCAAATACAATCGATTTCTCACTCAAAAGCATCCAAAATCGTTGCCTTGAGCTTTTTGGGTTTATTCGTCGCATTGAATGTCTTCCAAACTTTCCAATACAGCCGAGGTGTGATCCATTATGACTCCATGACCTCCAGAGCTTACTGGAATGTATTTGGACGTGACCGACGTTCTCCAGCACAAGCATTGGAACTCCAAGCACCTGATTACGAGGCCGCGAAGCTTGGGGTTCGGTAAAGGCGAAAACGAAAAAATAGTACCTTGCCGCGGAATGATAGCCAAAAGATCCTTCGCGACCGCGCTTGCCCAAATCTGGATACCCTTGCTGGTATTGCTCCTCTTTGGGGTGTACCACGGCTGCATCACCTTCGTGAATCATTGGCAGTTTCGCACGTTTGCATTCGACCTCGGATACTATACCCATACGGTTTATGAATTCGGACACTTGCGTCTCGGCGAACATGTACTCGAGAATTCGATTTATTGGCATACCTGGGGCGACCATTTCGAGCCGATTTTGATGCTGATCGGCCCCCTGATTCATATTTTCGGCGCTTATACCCTGCTCATCGTGCAATGGGCGGCGATCTTGATCGGAGCCATCGGTGCCTTCCGCTATTTCCAGTTCCGTTCCGAAGACAAATGGTTACCGGTGATTGCGATGGCTCAATTTTTGGCCATTTGGGGAAATAGCTCTGCATTGAGTTTTGATTTCCATGCAGTCGTGCTTGGCGCTATGGTCGTGCCTTGGTTGTTGCTTTATTTCCACAAACGCGACCGCCTTCGACTTGTGATTTCCTTGCTTTTGCTCGTTGCATGTGGGGAGAAGGTGGCATTCTGGGGGATTTTCATCTTCCTGGGCCTCGCGTTGCTTGAGCTTCGCAACCGCAGACAGGTGATGTGGGCGCTCGGCGGAGCTACATTTTGTCTGGCATGGACGGCCGTCTCCCTCAAATATGTGATCCCGCTCTTCTTGCGCCCTGACAAGGTGTATCAGCATTTTGACTTTCATGTGATGGGCGAATCGAATGCAGAGGTGATCGTGAATTGCTTCAAGGACCCGCTCAAGGCGATACGGTTATTGTACATTGCGCATCGTCCAGAACTACCGGAAACCAAACTCCTCAAAGTGGAACTCTGGAAAATGGTCGCTTTGTCAGGAGGAATCGGCTTGCTCCGCCGCCCCGCCTACTTGCTCATGCTCATCCCCATCATTGTCACCAAGATGTTCAACGATGCTGACATTCGCTGGGGAATCAATGCGCATTACAGCATCGAGTTCGTCCCGATTCTCTGTATTGCACTCTACGAATGGGTGAAAGACATCCGGATCCCGCAGCTGCGGCGCAGCGTCGCCGTCTTTATGCTGATTCTCACAGCGACCTCGAGTATCGTTTCCCTATCGACACGCTATGTTTGGTCGAGCAGGCCTGAAAACCTCAATGTTTTTGATTCACGCCACTGGGAACGCTGGGAATATGATATCTGTAACCTTGAATATGCGCTCACGTTTGTGCCACCCGATGTGCCGGTCACCGCTTCTGACAGGTTGGTTCCGCACATTTCTCCGCGTGACAAAATCTATTTTTTCCCTACAGTCAAGGATGCAGAATATGCTGTGATCCAGCTGATTTTGGACACGTATCCGATCCCGGAAGACCGTTGCAGGCAGCTTTACCAGGAGATGTTGGGCAGTGGCGAATGGGAAGAGCTCTGGGTATCCCCCGAAGTCGGGGTCCTCAAACGTAGACATCCGTAGGCATGTTGCTGCCCCGATTTGGTGAATAGCCTGCTGTTCTGCATCTTGTATCCAAATCAACGCTACCAACATGTCGGAAATGATCGATCACCCCGTTCAAAAGCGGATATCCTCGCCGGGTCCCAAGCGCATATTAGCCCTCGATGGCGGCGGCATTCGCGGAGCCATTACCCTCGGATTCCTCGTTCAACTCGAAAGCCATCTTCGCAAACGGCACAACAACCCCAATTTGCTCCTGCGGGACTATTTTGACCTGATTGGTGGCACAAGTACGGGCTCGATCATCGCGGCTTCGCTGGCCATCGGCATGAATACCCGAGACATTCTGACCGAATATGAAAAAATGGGTGATCAGATCTTCGAACATCCCGCAAAATTCTGGCAAGTTCTGCGGCTGCTGCGGCAAAACCTTTTCTATCGGAACAAGCCCGCCGTGATCGAATCGATCCTGCAAAAATTCTACGCCGACCAAACGACCGGCCGCGAATTCACCCTCGGGGACTCCCGTCTCACAACCGGATTGTGTATCGTGACGAAGCGGGTAGACACCTTCAGCGTTTGGCCCATGCACAACAATCCAAAAGGTCGTTACTATGCAGACAACAAGGACTTGCCACTTTGGCGTGTGGTCCGTGCAAGCAGTGCCGCCCCTACTTTTTTCCCGCCGACTATTTTCGGATTTGACCCAAGTGGAAAGGAAGGTGCATTTGTCGATGGAGGGGTGAGCATGTACAACAATCCCTCGATGCTGCTGTATCTCATGGCGACGCTGAAAGGGTATCGCTTCGAATGGCCGACCGGTGAAGACAAACTCATGGTGGTCTCTGTGGGAACGGGAACAAGCAATGTGAAGTTTACAGCCGAAGAAGTGCGGCAATTGGGCAAAAAAAATGCGATTTTCTGGGGCAGCACCGTGCCGGACATGTTCATACGAGACGCCAGCGAATACAACGAAATGCTCATGCAAAGCCTCAGCCAATCCCCTACCGCCCGGAAGATTGACAGCGAGGTGCGTAATTTGGATGGGGATCAGCTCGCAGGCACACCACGTCTGCATTACCTGCGCTACAACGCAACGCTTAGCAATGAAGACATCGCGCTGAATGCCAAACTGACAGCGCAGGACCATCAAAAATTTCCGAAGGTAAAAACCGTGGCCGACATGATGAAGATGGATGTCGGATCCCATGTTTTCCATCTCGCCGAGATTGGCAAACGTGCTGCCGCGACTTCGCTGGGTGCCGAACAATTCGACGCGCACTTTCCGAGCTGTTTTGACCTTCCCCGCACCTGACGGATTGCCAAAAAGCAAATCGCCACTTTCCGCGAAGAAAAGTGGCGATTCGAAGGCAATTTCAGGCATCCGCGCTCGGCAAATGCGAGTGCAGTCCGGAATTAACCGTTCAGTGAAAGCTCGAGATCAAATTGTGTGAGCCTGCGGAAGCCTTTGATGCGCTCAGCCACGTCGTTGCGGCTCAAGTCGATCAGGCGCTCGGGACCAAATTTCTCCACAGTGAACGAAGCGAGGGCCGAACCCACGATCACGCCGTTGCGGAGGTTGGTAAAGCTGAGATTGTCGGTGCTTGCGACGTAGCCGATCAAGCCACCGGCAAAGGAATCCCCTGCGCCGGTGGGATCAAAAACTTCTTCGAGCGGCATGGCCGGCGCGTAGAAAATCTGGTCTTCGGCACCGTGAAACAACAAGGCGCCATGTTCGCCCTTCTTGATTACCAAGTATTTGGGGCCCATTTTCAACACTGCGCGGGCAGCCTTGAGCAGGGAATATTCGCCAGTGAGCAAACGCGCCTCTTCTTCATTGATGGTCAAGACGTCGACCATCGAAATCGTTTTCAGCAGGCTGTCCATGGCGATTTCCATCCAGAAATTCATGGTGTCCATGACGACAAGCTTTGGGCGGCGGCGCAAGCGCTCAAGTACGAGACGTTGCACGTCGGGCATCAGGTTGCCCAACATCAAGTAGCTGCAATCCTGATAAGCTTCCGGAATGATCGGATCAAAGTCACCCAACACGTTGAGCTGCGTATCCAGCGTATCGCGGCTGTTCATGTCGTTGTGGTAACGGCCCGACCAGAAGAATGACTTCTGATCTTCCTTGACCTGCAAACCCTGTGTATCGACGCCGTGACGCTGCAACATGGCAATATTTTCCGCACCAAAGTCACCGCCAACGACGGAAACGAGATTGACAGGCTTGGTAAAATAGCTCGATGCCAAGGCGATGTATGTGGCTGCACCACCGATGATTTTGTCGGTTTTTCCGAATGGGGTTTCGATGGCATCAAAGGCGACCGAACCAACTACCAAAAGACTCATGCGATTTTGTGTTTTTGACTGATGAAAACGGGGGCAAATATCGGATTTATTCTCGGTTTGAAGCAACGAAGAATTGTAACGTGGAATTAAAGCGGGACAGAAACGACTGCTCTTGGAAGGCAATCAAAAAACATCGACGACTGATTTGTCACCTTCATGAAACCTTGTCAGTATCTTACAAGAAAAGTGGTGCCCGGATGCAAGAATTCACAAAGGAAACGGCGGCCATTCTTGCGAAACACATGCAAAATACCGCTTCCACTGAATAGATGCATCGAAAAATGAAATTTCCGAAACTCGATTAAACGTGCGATGATCCAATTTTCAGATGTCCAAAAAGCGAGGTTGATTGGATTTTTAGACACGTTTTCACTTCCTAACTTAATGAGAGTTTGATTCACGTTCATTAACTAAGGAAAGGAAATTGGCTATGAAAAGTTTAATCCCATTCTCCGCTACCCTGATCGTTTTGGCACTTTTCACTGGCACCGTGCTGCCTGCACAAGTGATCTTTAGCCGCTTCGATTTCAATGCCATTCCGTACACTACTGCCACCATCGGCCCCAACGCGACGGCGATTGATGCCGACGCCACAGACGATGGTGCCGCCGTATTCATCGATGCCAATTGCGGCGCGCTAAAAGGAATCGACCTGAGTATCCCCAACACTGCTGCGATCTTCGATCAACCAGAAATGGGGATGACATTTCGGTTCCGAAAGCTGGAATCCCGTTCCGATTTCTTCCTGCGGGGCGGCACCACATTCTACCAGTCTGGAAATAATCTATGGATTTCCTACCGTACAAGTGACGGAACTGGCGGATTCGTAGACTATGGACCTTACAACACTGCATTTACGCTGGTCGAAGACGGCTTCTTTCACGAGTACACTTTCATTTACGTCGCAGCAACAGGAATTGCCACTGTTTCCGTCGATGGCATCCTTGTTTGGACGCAAGATGGCCCCGACAACCGCAACTTCTACTGGACCGGAGCACCTGACCCGATCGTAGGAACAGTGATGGATGGAAACTGCAGCGGACTCGGATTCCTCGACTATGCCTACTTTTTCATTCCGATTGACCCGCTTCCCGTGGAATTCCACTCATTTGAGGCCATCGCCGATGGCGAAGACGCATTGTTGGACTGGACAGCTGAAAACGTGATGCCTGGCGCAAATTTCCAGGTCGAACGCAGCATGGATGGAAGACAATTTGAACCTGTTGGCACGATCGCAGCACAAAACCATCCCGGTAGCCAATCCTATCATTTTGCCGACGTAATGCCTGGCAATGCCGAATTCTATTACCGGATTGTACAAGAATCGGGTGATGGGGGATCTCACAGTTCTGAAATTCGAACGGTATCCTTTGCTGGAAATGCCGCTCCTTCCATGTCCATTTGGCCCAACCCGGTGAATGCTGGTCAACAGCAACTTCATTTTTCGATTACGAATGCTGGTCAAAATCCGCTGGTCAAGATTTATGATGTTCACGGGAAGATGATCGCGGAACCTCAGCAAAATGAAGCAGGGACCATTGAAGGTCACGAATATGCGACGGGAGTCTACTTTCTCTTCTGCGAATGCGATGGTGCCCGACTGATGGAAAAATTGATCGTGCGCTGATCTTCAACAGCCGCTTTCAAACATGCAAGGGGGTTCATTTCTGAAAAGAGATGAACCCCTTTTCTTCAATGCACTTATTCCGCCCAATTCGCTGGATCGTCTCCCTCCATCAAACGCCGGACGGTGTGCGCAACACCATCTTCCTTGCCCGCTGCGGCGATATAATTGGAAATTTGCTTGACTTCGTCCTTGGCATTGCCGACGGCGACGCCCAATCCAACCGCCTCGAGCATTTCCATGTCGTTGTAATTGTCTCCGAATGCCACCAAGTCTTCCCATTGAATCGGATATACTTGATCCAGCAGCAATTGCAGTGCGGTGCGTTTGGAAATGCTACTGTGGGCAATCTCAAGGTAGGTCGGCTTGGAGCGGTAAAGGTTCAATTCGTCCCCATAATTCGCAGCCAGAAACTGCTCGATCGCCTCAATTTCCTCGGCAGGGCCCATGCACATGACCTTGTGGGCGCCAATGCCACGCGCTGCCCAGTCGGCAAAAACATCGTCAAAATTGGCGAGGGTTGGCTGCACCTTCGTATTGTTGGCTTCGCGTGCTGCCCATTGATCTTGTGCGGGCACGTACCATTCGTCGGCATGGTAAAGGCTCACGTGAACCTCTGTCCCGGCAGACAATTTGTGGATCGCGATGCAGACCTCCAACGGAATCGGCGTCGAATGCAGCACCACCGGATCCGAGGCTCCTTCCGGATAATGAATCACGTAACCGCCATTGTAACAAACGAGGGGACAATCGAGGATGCCCAATTCGGCTTGCAGGTGGCGCATCGCGGCGGGCATGCGCGAGCTCGCGAGGATCACAGGCACGCGGTCCTTGGCGCGCCGCAAGACATCGAGCGTCTCAGGCGACAATTCGCGCTCCGCATTGAGCAGCGTTCCATCGATGTCAGTGCAAATGGCTTTGAATTTCATGTTTCCTTCCAATGATGAGGCCTCTAATTCGACGAACAAAACTAGGCAAAAAGAGAAAGCCCGCACAAGTTTATCACTTGCGAGGGCTACCTTCTCAAGCTCCTCTTCTAGGACTTGAACCTAGGACCTATCCCGATGAATCGGGATAAGCCGCGCCAACCAACTCGGGGGCAAAGCTCCAAACCTTGGGAGGACCCCCACCCCGGCCGGCGCGCCCCAAAGCACCCCCGGGCCGCCCCCCCGAAAGGAAGGGAGGGGGGGGGGGAAAAGGGGGGGAGGGCGGCCCCCCCCCAAAAACCGGGGCAAGGGGCCCCCCCCGGGCGAGGGCCAAAACGCAGGAGAGGGCCCAAAGGCCGCAGGGCCCCCCGCCCCGCCCGCCCCCCCCCCCCCGGCAATCCCGCGGGGGGGCGGGCGCCGGGGCAAAACCGGGGGGCCCCCCCCGCCCCCCCCCCCCAATTTCTGGCGCGCGCCCGGGGGGGGGGGGCGCCCACCGCCCCTGGGCGGCCCCCGCCTTCCTCCCTGCACGGGGCGGGGGGAGAAAAAACCTCCCCGGCGGGGGGCGCCGGGGGCAAAGGCGGCCCCACAAAGGCCGACCGGGGACCCAACGCGGGGCCGAGGGGCCGGGCCCCGCGGCCCCCGGGCGGAGAGGAGTACTCCAAATAGTACAAAAATGAAGAGGCCATGCTTTCACATTACTTCTGGCCGCAAACCAAATCTCGGGGAAAATTTCTAGGCCCAATTTTCAAGAGCTCATTTTGCTGATTTCAATCGTTTTATCCTCAACAAAAATGAAGAGGCCATCGCTTTCACGATGGCCTCATATTCTCAAGCTCCTCTTCTAGGACTTGAACCTAGGACCTACTGATTAACAGTCAGCCGCTCTAACCAACTGAGCTAAAGAGGAATTTTGAAAGAACATCCCTTTTTTCAAAGAGAAGACAAATTTAAGCGGTTGCCGCCGAAAAATCCAAACTTTTGGGCAAGAAATTTTTAAAAAAAGTTTGCCGAAGCGGCCTATTCCACTGTAAAGCGCTTAATAAAAACACCTTGCGTATTGCGAATTTCTAAAATATAGACGCCTGAGGACAAATCGGATGTTTGAAGCAGAAGGCCCCCGGATACGGTGGAATACGCAACATTGACGGTTTGTCCCAATGGATTCCGCAATTGGAGCTGGAGATCGGCGGTGGGATTGCCTTTGAAATTCTGCCATTCGACATGCAAAACTTCCTTGGCAGGGTTGGGATAGATCAGAATCTCCGGCACCGCATCGAAATTGACTTCTTTTACCTCGCTGTAGCTGCTGCTGCCGTCAAGACTTGTCTGTCGGATGCGGTAGCTCGACCGATCGGCAAGGGGCTTTTCGTCGGAGAGGCGGTATTCAGAGGCCACTTCGCTGTTGCCTACGGCGTCAACTTCGGCAATTTCTTCCCATTGGACTCCGTCAGCAGAGCGCTCGACCGTGAAGAAGTCATTGTTGATCTCGGTTGCAGTCGTCCACAACAAATCGACCCCCTCGGTGGAATTGACCTTTGCATCAAAGTGAAGCCATTCAGTGGGGAGAAAGGCATTGCAGATAAAAAGGGAAAACAGCGAACCATTGGGTGTGCCGCCAACCACAAAGTCCTCTACCGTGAGCGATGAAATTGGAAACCCTGAGATGCTGGTATTGGACCAACCCGAGACACCGCATCCAGGACAACCCACAAGGTCCCCTGCGCCAGTCAACGATGCCATTGGGTCACAACCATTGGCGACTCCGGGTGCAGACATGGCATAATGCGCACCGTTGATTTGAAGGCGAATCTCCTCGACGCTCGGCGGGGAATTGCTCGCCCCACTAAAATTTAACCGGATGCCGCTGATGGATGGACTGAAATTGAAGGTAAATTGACCGGGGCCGCTGCCGGGGCCTGGGGCATAACCGATAAAAAACGGTTGCGTCACGGTAGGGCAATAGGTCGTCCATGCACAGGTATTGCCCGAAGTGGTCACCGTGACATTGACGCCTGCCACAATCGCCGAACCCGTAGTATGCATCACTTGGTTAGTGCATTGGGCTTGCAGCCCACTGAGCGGCAGGCAAGCAGCCAAACAGCCGATCCAAATCAGAAATAGGTAGCGATGCCTCATAAAATATTACCGATATGGCAGGAATCCCGCCGGTCCCTTTCCCCGATCCAATTGAAATGCTGATCAAGGTCACAAAAGTAGTGATTTCTACGGTCACTTTTGCCTAGGCGTCCTGAAAAATTGCCACTAACCAACAGTGGCCCAATGAAGAAGGCAGGGAAAACCCTGCCTTCTTTATCCTATTTCCAGATCAAGCGACTTATTTGTCGCACTCGCGGGTGAGTTCCTTGACCTTGTCCATGAAGGCATCGTCATCCTTGTGTTTGGCTTCGACCGACTCTTCAAATTCCTTGCGTTCGGTGACCAATTTTTCGCGGGCTTCGCCCTCTGCTTTGTCAATTTCGGCAGTCATGCCACACCATTTTTTGGAAACGGCTTCGGGGCTGTCGCCGCCGCAACCTGTAAGTGTTACCGCTGTGAGCAACGCCAATGCATAGATGAACTTTTTCATTTTATATTTCTTGATTTGAGACAACAATGATCATATCCATTCGAAAAATAGGCATTTCCAAGCGAATAGCAAGCCTATGTCATCCAAACACCGAAAATTTGATTTACACGGCACGCAACTTCCCTCCCATACTATCTCTGCTTAACTTCGCAAACCAATTCGTTTTCCAATGAGATTCACATCCATTCTGATCTTTTGCATTGGCCTCACCCTTGTCTTTCTGACGGGCTGCAAGGACAAAACCGACGCTGCAAAATCCGCTGACGAGCGTACTTCGGGCACCAAACCGGGCAAGGAATCCGGGATTCTCAACCAAAAGCCCGCGGCCGAGGTTCTCGGAAGTACCGTCAAGCGAAACTTGCGCTATCAACCTGAAGCAGAGACGAATGAAATCCTTTCGCTGGAAGAATACCTGGAATACATCCGCCAAGTCGGATTGAGCTTGAGTCGGCAAATCGGCAAATTGCAACCTGAGGCACCCGGCGCAGGCACCGTGGTCGTCGGGTTGAATGCCGAGGGTGAAAATCGGCTTTGGTATGTTTTCCCCGAAGGGAAGCCGAGTGAATCCTTTAAAGCGGCAGCCAAACAGGCCATTGATGATGTACCAAAACCCAAACTCAAGAAAAGTTTGATTGTATTTGGCGTTGCCTTGACCCTTTGGGGCTACCAAGAGACAGAGGAGGAATCGGCGAAAATCCAGCTACCCAAGGAGTGGAAAGCGATTACCGACCGCTTGAAGGCCGATCAACCCGCGAGCAAACTGGCAGAAATGACTTGGGATCAGGTCGTACAGTAACGCATCATTCGTTTGGCAATCCCCTATCCAGGGTCGCCAACGGATCAGGTCCCACTGTTTTCTCCTGATTGGAATTCGCCCAAAGTATGCCTAACTTCATTCCTTTAAATCGATCAACATGAAGACGACGCTTTCTTTCCTTCTTCTTTTCTGTGTTGCGCTGAGCTGCTTTGCTCAAACCGCAGGCACCGCCAAAGTCCCGGAAGCCGCCAAGGCCGACCTTGCGAAACGCTTTGCCATATCGACATCCTTCAAATGGTACCAAGAGGGCAATCAATTTGAGGCGGAATATGTCGAAAACGGAAAAGAAATCGCTGTAGCCTACTCATCTTCAGGTCAGTGGCTCGAGACAGAAAGGGAAATCGACAACGGTTCGCTATCGACCAACTTTGTCGCTGGCTTTCAGAAATCTTTTCCAGGCGGAGAAATTGTGGGCGTGGAGTCTGTGGAACGGCCCGACAAGGCCTTGGCCTACGAAGTCAAGTTTTATGTAGGAAAGAAGTTTCAAGAGCTGATTTTTGACGCTGCCGGCAGCGCGGAAGAAGGCCAAGGTGGAAGCGGTAGCGGCACCGAAGGCAGTGACGAGGACGAGGACTGAAAAGTTTCAGCGGGAGTTCGAGGGGATATTCAGTGTGAGTTCGAGTGTGAGTGAGGAGGGAGTCGGCGAGCCGACTACGCACCCTCCATATAACAATCCTCCTCTTCGGCCATGAAGCCTGAAGTAGGCGTCAGCCCCAATCCCAAAGCATCGTAAATCAATTGCTGCACCCCCTGCCGGATGCGGTAGGCGTTAATCTTTTTGTTGGCGTCGTCGGGATAAACACGGTTGCTGAGAAAAACATAGACCACCTGATTTTGCGGATCAGCCCAGGCACAGGTTCCTGTATATCCGAAGTGACCAAAGGTACCCGGGGAAGCACTGACACAGCAATAACCCTTTTCGCAATTGGGCACCGGCAATTGCATATCAAATCCCAAACCGCGGCGACTTCCCGTTTGTCGGCTGGTAAAAAGCTTCACCGTCTCGGGATCAAAGTATTGCTTGCCGCCGTACTGACCGCCATTCACGATCATTTGCATCAACGTCGCCAGGTCGGCACCATTGCTGAAAATTCCTGCCGGACCGCCGATTCCGCCCAAAAAGGCAACCGTCGGATCATGCACATCCCCACGCAAAACCTGCTTGCGCCAATGGCGATCCTGCTCCGTCGGCACAATCTCCTCCTTCTCAAACCGATCCAAAGGATGGTACCCGATTCGCCGCAAACCCATCGGATGGTAAAACGCACTGTCGACATAACGGTCAAGCCTTGAACCCATAATGCGTTCCAAAACGGCCTTCATCAAGTACATGCTCAGGTCGGAGTACTCATATTCCGGCGGATTGAGGCGCATCCGCCGCACTTTGTCCCAAACAGTGTCTTGATAGGCTTGTGCCAAATAAAGGTCTTCGGCGATCCGGAGGGAATGCAAACTGTCGGGCTTGGCACTGTAAATCCGGTTGCGAATCGAATCGACTGCATGGATCATCTTGAAGTACTTGTTCAGGATGATGCCCGCCGGCAAGCCCGAGCTATGCGTGAGCAATTGTTGCGGCGTGATGTCTTTTATGGTGACAAATGCCGAATCCAATTCGGGGATAAAGTATTTGAGCGGCTGATCGAGTTTCAAGGTATCCGCATCGAATGCAGCCATGGCCATGAGCGTCGTCGCAGCGATTTTGCTTACCGAGGCAATGTCATACAGGTCCTCCGTGCGCACACGTTGGCTCCTTTCGTAGTCGTGATAGCCGTAGCCTTTGTGCAAAAACACCTTTCCGTCCTTGGCGGCGAATACCTGACACCCGGGAAACACCTGCATTTTGACGGCGTTGTCAATAAACGAATCTATGCGGAGCATAGCCCGCGGATCAATGCCGAGGTCTTCGGGTTCGGTATATTCAAAGCGTAATTTTTTGGAAAGCACGATGCCCGAACCTGCTGGAAAGGCGGCCGAAATGTCATCGGGCAAAAGTGTCGTGACGGGAAATGCGCCGAAAAGGGCTTGTCCGGCAAGGTGGGCAGTGCGGTCACGGTCTTCGGAGACGAATGCCAGACAGCTGAGCCCGTCCAAATCCTGAAGGCTTGCTTGGCCGGCAAAATCGACTACCACCAGTTTTGTGCTGCGATCCAGTTTTTTCAGAAATGCCGTCAATTGCGGCGAAAATCGCCCATCGGGCCGCTCAGTGACCAAGGCATGGTGCAGGCTCACGACAACGTATTCGTACTTTTTGAGCAGGGAAATTTGCCTTTCGAAGGCCAAGGAATCTGCTTTCGCCCCCATCAAATAATGGTCCACTGCAGCGTAGGCATCCATCGCGACTTGCAGTTCGGACTTGCTGGGAGCCCCGATCGCGAGCGTCGCGACTTTGGCTTGGGTAATATTCGCTCCGAATGGCAACCTTCCCTTGGTGTCGCGCAACACCACCAAGGTGCTTTTGGCCATAGCGCGATCAAGCTGCAAAAGCCGACGCGCTGGATCGATTGCGAATTGCGGTTCGGTCGTATGTTTGTGCAATCCGCGGGCTGCCTTGGCTTTCAGGACTTTGCGCACCTTTTCATCCAGCCAATCCTGGGATTGCTGGCCGCCTTCGACCAAGGCGACGATGTCATTCACCACACGCATTGGATTTTGGGGAGCCACAACGAGATCGGCACCGGCCACCAAACTTGCGGCATCGCCTCCCCTTTGCGACAAAACGATCCCTTCGAAATGCAGTTTTTCTCTCAAAAAATAGCCCAAAGCCCGCTTGGATTGCCCGATGGACACATTGTCGATGGCCGTGTAGACGGCGTTGCTCGCTTGGAACCAGAGGTTTTTGTCGCTGAGGAGCAGGCGCTGCAGCGGATAACCCTTGCCTGCGTTGAGTTTCAGGAGGTCATCTTGAATGCCGACGGGGCGGCTTATGCTGTCGGATTTCTGATCTTCGACATCCATGAGAGGTCTGAAACAAGCTTGGACGCCGCCCTCGCGGAGGCCTGTGGCGAGTGCTTGGCTCAAACGCGTGACATTCTTGGGCACGACCCCGAGCGCGTCGCGCACCCAAGCACCAGATTCGCCGACTTTCCCGCCGCTGATAAGACAAAGATTGCCACCCAAATACTGCGTTTCCGCTGCCAAAGCCTTGCCCCAGAGCTGCGCCAGCGAATCCGATGCAACGGTGCCCAAGGTCAGCAGACTCGGCCAATTTTGCGAATCCGACCAAGCCGACCCCGCATCCAAAGCCACCCAGAGGGGTAAAACGCTGCCTTCCTTCCAGGCATGGACCTGTTCGCGGAGGGTGTCACGTTGTCCAAGTGCGATGATAACACCGCCGAAGCCGTTTCGCCCGAGCGAATCGGAAAACTGTGCCAACAAGACAGAATCCGACATGACATTTCCCTCCACCAAGACCAACTGCGCAGCTTTTTCGGCGAGGCTCAACTTCGCCAAAACGGAATCCGCCCAAGCGCGGTCCGCGACTTCCGAACCCAAAAGTGGCACTTCGGCCTTGGGAGGTGCCTCTTCGCCGCAGCCCGACATGAACGTCAGGCCCAGAATCAGGGAGAGAATGAAAATTTTGAAGCTATTGGCCGCCATCGTCGCAGGGTGAATACAAAAGTGATCTACGTAAAAATAGGAAGAATCGGCGGGGCGGATGGGATGATTTTCTTGCACGCGGAATGGAAATTTGAAACCCCCCCCCCTTTTTTCCCCTCCTTCCCCCCCCGGGGGTCTCGGGGGGGGGGGGGCTTTTTTTTTTGTTTTGTTTTTTTTTTTTTCGGGGGGGGTTGGCTCTTTCCCTCCCCCCCCCCCCCCCCCCCCTTTGGGGGGGGGGCCCCCCCCCCCCCCCCCCCCCCCCCCCCCCCGCGGGGGGCGGGGGGGGGGCCGGCCCCCCCCCCCCCCTTCTTTTTTTTTTTGGGGGGGGGGCGGGGGGCCCCCCCCCCCCCCCCCCCCCCCCCCCCCCCCCCCCCCCCCCCCCCTTTTTTCTGGTGGGCGCCGGGGCGGGGTTCTCCCCCCCCCCCCCCCCCCTTCCCTCCCCCCCCCCCCCCCCCCCCCCCCCCCCCCCCCTTTTTTTTTTCCCCCCCCCTTTTCCCCCCCGCGTCGGGGGGGGGGGCGGGGGCCCCCCCCCCCCCCCCCCCCCCCCCCCCCCTTTTCCCCCTTTTTCCCCCTGGGGGGCCCGCGTTTCTTTCCCCCCCCCCCCCTTTGCCCCCTCCCCCCCCCCCCCCCCCCCCCCCCCCCCCCCCCGGGGGGTTCCCCCCCCCCGGGCGGGGGGGGGGGGGCGGCCGCCCCCCCCCCCCCCCCCCCTCTGGGGCCCCCCCCTCTCCCCCCCCCCCCCCCCCCCTCCCCCCCCCCCCCTCCCCCCCCCCTTCCCCTTTTTTTTTGGGCTGGGGGGGGCCTTCCCCCGGGGGCCTCCCCGGGGGGGTTTTCCCGCCCCCCCCCTCCCTCTTTGGTGGCCCTTCCCCCGCCCCGCCCCCCCCCCCCCCCCCCCCCCCCCCCCCCCTTTTCCCCCCCCCCCCCCTCCCCCCCCCCCCCCCCCCCCCCCCCCCCCCCCCCCCCCCCCCCCCCCCCCCCCCCCCCCCCCCCCCCCCCCCCCCCCCCCCCCCCCCCCCCTTGTTTTTTTTTCCCTCGGTTGGGTTGGTTTTGGGGGTTTGGGGGTGGGGGTGGTGGGGGGTTGGGGGTTTTGGGGGGGGGGGGGGTTGGGTTTTTGGGGGGGGGGTTTGGGTGGGTTTGGGGGGGGGGGGGTGGGGTGGGGGTCTTGTGGGGGTGGGGGGGGGGGGGGGGGGGTCCGGGGGGTTTTGTGGGGGTGGTTTTCCCTTCCCCCTTTTTTCCCTTGGCGGGGGCCCCCCTGGGGGGTCCCTCCCCTTTTTTTCTTGGGGGGGGGTTCCTCCTTTTTTTTTTTTTTTGGGGTTTTTGGGGGGGGGTTGGGTGGGGGGGGGGGGTGGGGTGGGTTTGTTTCCCCGCGGCTGCCTCCTTTTTTTTTTGTTTTTGGGGGCGCGCCCCCCCCTTTTTGGGGGGTTCCTCCCTCTTGGGGGGGCATGGAGCGCATTTGCAGATTGCCAAAAAAATCCATTTTGCTTTCTCACCTTTCCTTCCTTATTTAGACGCGTTCTAAATAAGCATGGGAAAAGCATCCATTCGCATCGTATTGGCAGATGCCCAGTTCCTTACCAGAACTGGCTTGGGGCACCTTTTTGCGGGACATCCGCAGATAAGAGTGGTCGGGGAAGCGACGGATGGCGAAGAACTTCAGGTCGTTTTGGCCAGCCAGAATCCGCAAATCTTGATTGTGGACCATCAGAGCAGTTCCGATTTTGCATTGGATCGGCTTGCGGTCCTAGCGAAGAACCATCCGGCGATAAAGCTGATGTTGGTAACAGACGATCAGGATCATGCACGCATCCGCGCGGCGCTCGCGATGGACGTGCAATGCATTCTCACCAAACATTGCAGTCCCGAGGAAATCGTCAATGCTGTGATTGCCATCGCCAAGGACGAAAAATTCTTTTGCCACAAGGTGCTGGAAATCATCCTTGAAAAACCATCCGACTCTGACGATTGCAGCCCAAGCAACCTCAGTCCTCGCGAAATCGAGATCATTCAGTTGATCGCAAAAGGGGTCAGCACCAAGGAGCTTGCCGACCAACTTTTTCTGAGCACGCATACCGTTTATACCCATCGCAAAAACATCATGAAGAAGCTCGGGGTCCACTCGGTTTCAGAAATGATCCTCTATGCGGTGAATTCGGGCATATCCAGCAAAACGACTACCTAATTTTAGGTAGCAATTCACTGCGAAAAATCACCGATTTGGGTATTGCCCAGCCAGTTTTCAGCCTCTAGCTTTGCCCCAGTTTAGATTCATTCTAAATAAGAAAAGCATAAAATGAAAACACAGTTCCACTCCAGCCTTAGAATACTCTCCGTCGGCGCCATGATGGCAGCCGCCTTCTTCAGCAGCTGCCGCGAAGACAAAATCAAATATGACATCCCCGAAACCTACAACTTTGACAACGTGAGCTTCAGTGGCCAAACCTCGCGGTTGGACATGCTGGATGAAATCTCGGACTATATCGCTACGGCAACTACGCCCGGCACGGTACTCGATGCGCAGCGTCTCCGCGATATGTTTGAAAATCAGAACAATCCGTTTACGTTTGTGGCTACCAAACAACTCAAAGACAAATGCTTTTTGGCAGATCAGACCTTGATCGAAACTTGGATGGATGCAGTGGCTAACAGTTCTACTTCCACACAGCCCGCTGCTTCAGGAGTCGCAGGAATCGCAACAAGTTTGGACGGTACTGAGCACTTTCTGCTGGATTCCAACGGATTTGAACATGCGGAATTGATCGAAAAAGGCATCATGGGTGCGGTATTCTACTACCAAGCCGTCGGTGTTTATCTCACGGAATCCAAAACTGGCAGCACGGTGGACAATACCACGGTGACGGATGGCGAAGGCACGGCTTTGCAACATCATTGGGACGAAGCATTTGGGTATTTTGGTGCGCCAATCGACTTTCCAACCAACACCAACGCCCGCTTCTGGGCCAGGGCAAGTACGCAACGCGATGCACAGATCAGTTCGAATGAGGCGATCATGACAGCCTTTATTACAGGTCGCGCCGCCATCAACCACGATGATCATACGACCAAAACGGCCCAAATCGCCATTATTCGCGACAATTGGGAAAAGGTGATCGCCGCAACTGCCATCCACGAACTCAACGAGGCCAAGTCCCATCTCGGCGACGATGCCCTGCGCAACCACGAAATCTCCGAAGCCATCGGTTATACCCGCGCGCTGAAGTACAGTCCAGTGAAAAAAATCACGGACGCACAAATTCAAAGCATCATTGATATGCTTGGGACAAACCTCTACGCCGTAACTTTGCCCGCGATTGACAATGCGCGTGCAGCGCTTGCCGCTCCTTACGGTTTGGAAAGTATCATGAATGCACTCTGATGGAAGTAAAAACTGCGAATAAAGGCCGGATGCGGCTGCAATTTGTTCCGATCTTGATGGGTATGATGCTGCTTGCGGCATCCTGCAAAGACAAGACCGATCCGACAGAATATGACCGTACTGCATTGACTGCCAACCTCGGCGAACGCGTCATCGTGCCGGCGTACGATCAATTGCAGGACAAAGTCGACCTGCTTCGAAATGGAAGCGCAGATTTTCGGGTGGCGAAGGATCAGGTTTCGCTAGACAGCCTCCAAAGCCGATTTGCGAAGGCTTGGCTGGCATGGAAAGCCTGTTCGGCATTCGAATTTGGGCCAGCGGCGACAGCTTCCCTGCGAAGCGTTTTGAATACATTTCCCTGCGATACCCTGCAAATTCACAACAATTTTACCAGCGGGGCCTACGACCTGAACCAAGCGGTCAATCTAGATGCACGTGGATTTCAAGCACTTGACTTTTTGCTCCACGGTTTGGGTTCGGGCGATGCTGCAATATTGAACAGGTATCAAAGCCCGTCAGATTCGTCCAGGCTCACGGAGTACCTCGAGGCGGTGGTCAGCGACATTCAGGCGCAAGTTTCGAATGTGCGTCAAGCTTGGAATTCAGGGTACTTGGCGACTTTCAAGGCAAGTTTGGGGACCGACGTGGGCAGTAGCACGAGCATGTTGGTCAATGAACTCAACCGCGACTTGGAGATCATCAAAACGGCGAGCATCGGAATTCCGCTGGGGAAGCAGACTTTTGATTCTCCATTGCCTGAAAAGGTGGAGGCGCTTTACAGTGAAATTTCAATTGAGCTGGCAATTGCCGAATTACAAGGTCTGGAACTGCTTTTCGAAGGCCAAAAAGACGGCTCTGCAGAAGGCTACGGACTACGCGAGGCATTGAATGCGGTCGAGGCGCTTTATAATGGCGAAAACTTGGGTGATGCGATTCACAATCAGTTTCAAACTGCCAAGGCTGCCGTGGCGGCAATTCCCGGTTCACTGTCCGAGGCTGTGGTTACCAACCGCGTACCCGTCGAAGCCGCCTACAACGAGATCCAAAAGCTGGTCATCTTGCTCAAGACCGACATGGCTTCCGCGCTCAGCATTTTGATCACCTATACCGACGCAGACGGCGATTGATCGCCCCGATTGGCCGTGCTTTCGGCCATTTCAAGGTTCTCTGGAAATCAAAATGCAACGTCTTAGAACATACTTGACCCAACCGATCTCGATCGCGCCCTTGGCGACTTTCAGGATCCTGTTTGGGGCGATCATGTTCGTGAGTGTAGTCCGGTTCATGCTCCGCGGATGGGTGACGGATTTGTACGTAGAGCCCAAGTTCTTCTTCAGTTACTACGGCTTCGAATGGGTGAAGCCCTTGGGCGAATTCGGGATGTATGCGGTGTTTGCCGTCATGGCCTTGGCAACAATCGGCATCGCTTTGGGGGCATTTTACAGAGTTTCATCCATCACATTTTTCCTGACTTGGACCTACGTCGAATTGTTGGATGTCACCAATTACCTGAACCATTATTATTTCGTTTCCCTCGCGGCCTTCCTTTTGATGTTGGTTCCTGCGAATCGGTATTTGTCGGTGGATGCCTGGCGAAGGCCTGCGATCAAGCTGGAATTTGTGCCACGCTGGATGATCGGCGCTTTGCGGATGCAAATGGGCATCGTTTACGTCTTCGCGGGCATCGCGAAAATCAATGGCGACTGGCTGTTGCGGGCACAGCCCCTCAAAATCTGGTTGGCTTCGCGTACGCATTTGCCCGTAATCGGATGGGCCTTCAAATACAGCTGGACCGCATTCGCTTTCAGTTGGATGGGTTGTTTGTATGACCTGACCGTACCGTTTTTCCTGCTTTGGCGTAAAACGAGGCCGTTTGCCTACGCAGCGGTGATCGGGTTTCACCTCATCACGTGGTGGCTGTTTCCGATCGGGATGTTTCCGTTTATCATGATTTTGGGGACGCTTGTTTTCTTCCCTGGCGAATGGCATCTCAAGTGGCAATCCCGTTTGCTGAGTTTTGCCACGAAGACACAAAGGCACGAAGAAAACCCACTTGACCTTCGTGCCTTCGTGTCTTCGTGGCCACATAAAAACAAAATCCTTCCGACCCTACTGACCCTCCACTTGGTTCTGCAAATCTTGATTCCATTCCGTTACCTGCTTTATCCGGAGAATCTCTTCTGGCACGAGCAAGGATTTCGGTTCAGTTGGCGCGTGATGCTGATGGAGAAGGCGGGTTACGCAGTCTTTCACGTGCGGGATCCGGAAACCGGCAAATCCACAGAAGTCATCAACCGGGAATATCTGCGTCCCAACCAAGAGCGCATGATGTCCACGCAACCGGATTTGATCTTACAATTCGCTCATTTTTTGGAGGACGAATACAAGCAAAAAGGCATCGCCGACCCGGAGGTCTATGCAGAAGTCCACGCCACGTTGAACGGCAGCGGATCGCGGCCCTTCACTAACCCCAACATCGACCTGACCCAACGCAAAGAGGGCTTTGCTCCCAAGGACTGGATCTTACCCTTCGAATCGCATTCACCCACATTTGGACAGGAGGATCGGCGGTGAATGTGAAAGCGTGCATGTTGATGATCTGCGGATTGCTCTTGGGAAGCTTTGTTTTGGGGCAACGCATCAGTGGAACCGTAGGTTACGAAGCCAATCAACGCTCAGACAGTACCAAGGAACGCTGGGGCGCTGCAGGCGAAACGGTGTTTTTGATGCCGGGGAAATTGCAGTCAAAAACCGATTCATTGGGCAGGTATAGCTTTGGTCCACTCGCGCCGGGCACTTACACGCTACGTACCAGCATGGAAGGCCTGGGGCAAAAACGAAGTTGGAAATCACCGTCACCGACCAAGACATCGTTCAGGATTTTTACTTCCACCAGTTTTACAGCCGTTTGTCAGGCGTCGAAATCACCGACCAAACCAATTCCGTGAATTGGATGCGCAATGTCGAAGGCATGGGCATTTACGCAGCCCGCAAATGCGAACTCATTGACATCAGCCGCATTACGGCCAACCTTGCCACCAACAATGCCCGGCAAATCTTCAACAATGTCGCTGGACTGAACATCTGGGAAAATGATGGCGGCGGCTTGCAATTGGGCATTGGCGGACGTGGACTGAGCCCCAACCGCAGCAGCAATTTCAACACCCGCCAAAACGGCTACGACATCGCTGCCGATGCCTTGGGCTATCCGGAAAGCTATTATTCGCCGCCGGTAGAGGCGTTGCGGAGGATCGAGGTCGTCCGTGGGGCGGCGAGCCTCCAATATGGTACACAATTCGGGGGAATGGTCAATTTCCTCTTCAAGGAGGGCCCGCAGGACAAAAAAATCGAATTCACGAGCCGGCAAACCGGCGGCAGTTTTGGATTTTTCAGCAGCTTCAACAGCTTGGGTGGGCAGGTTGGCAACCTGAATTATTACGCATTTTACCAAGGCAAACGCGGCGATGGCTGGCGGGCCAACAGCGGCTTCCAACAGCATACCGCCTACGGCGGACTGCGTTGGCAAATCAGTCCAAAATTCAAGCTCGGCGCCGAATACACCTACATGCATTAC
Source organism: Bacteroidota bacterium (assembly GCA_016718825.1). Lineage (NCBI taxonomy): Bacteria > Pseudomonadati > Bacteroidota > Bacteroidota bacterium. The sequence continues at coordinate 102,803 of JADKCL010000012.1, forward strand.
CTCGCGCAGCAGGCGGGCGGACTCACCGACGCGATGTTTGCACGCGATCCGCGGCAGAGCATCCGCGACCGGAATTGGTTCCAAGTGGATTGGAATTTGGCAGCCTTGACCGCCGACATCGCCCTGTCGCCGAGCACGAAACTCAACATTCGCAACTTTGGATTGTATGCGCGGCGCGACGCCTTGGGCTTTTTGGGTGCCATCAACCGCATTGATCCGTTGGGCGAACGCGACCTGATCACGGGTGCATTTCAAAATTTCGGGAATGAGACCCGGTTGATGCACAAATACAGCTTTCTGAAGCATCCGGCGGCAATTTTGGTTGGCGCACGCTATTATCAAGGCCATACAACTGCCGCACAAGGCTTGGCCAATGCGGGTTCCGGTCCAGACTTTGAATTGATCAATCCCGAGCAACCTGAGGGCAGCGACTATGTCTTCCCGAGCCGCAACGTGGCGGCTTTTGCCGAGCAAGTCATGCACCTGAGCAGCAAATGGACGCTTGCGCCGGGGATTCGGTATGAATTCATCCGCACCGCCTCGGAAGGGAGCTATCAGGTCCGCAACACCGACTTGGCGGGAAATGTCATTTACGAAGCCACGATTGCTGACATTCGCAGCCGTGACCGCCAAATTCTGCTTGGGGGCCTAGGGACATCTTATAAACCAGGCGAAAACCTCGAAGTCTACGCCAACATCTCGCGCAACTACCGTGCGATTACATTCAACGATATGCGCGTGGCCAATCCCAACTTCGAGATCGACCCCAACTTGCGCGATGAGAAAGGCTTCAATGCCGACCTCGGATTCCGGGGGAATGCTGGGAATTGGTTCAACTTCGACCTGAGTGCCTTTTACCTTTATTATCAAGACCGCATCGGGCAAGTCCTGAAAACCGATTCGACGACCTACCGCTACTACCGCTACCGCACCAACGTCGCCGACAGTCGCAACGTTGGCTTGGAATGTTTTGCAGAGGCCGATCTTTTCCGGATGCTGGGCAATCAATTGTCAACGACGCGCCTGACCCTGTTTGGAAACTTGGCCTGGATTGATGCCCGGTACCTCGACAGTCAACAGCCGGCATTTGATGGAAAGCAAGTCGAATTTGCGCCAAAAGTCAACCTCAAGACTGGCTTGAGCCTAAGCCACAAAAAACTGAAAGCCAGCCTTCAATGGAGTTATTTGTCCAGTCAATTCAGTGACGCGACCAATGCCATTTCTTCGCCCAATGCCGTGGAAGGCCTCATTCCCTCCTACCATGTTTTGGACGCGACGGTCGGTTACACCTGGAAATGGTTCACGCTGGAGGGCAGCTGCAACAATGCCTTGAACCGGATGTATTTTACACGTCGCGCAGCGGCTTATCCGGGTCCGGGAATCATCCCAAGTGATGGTAGGAGCTTCTTTTTGACCTTGCAAGTCAAGATTTGAAGCATCCGATTTGCAGAAAAATCAATTTTTCTCGCCCATCAAATCCATCCCGAAATTCAGGAATGGCCTATTTTTGCAGCGATTCAAGAAAATTTGAAAAATATTTCGACCCGCACACACCAAAACGCATTCGCAGGACATCTATAGATTCAAAAGGCAAAAGGTTTGCAAGAGAATACGCTCATAGCAGGATGCAAAAATCAGGATCGCAGGGCCCAAAAGGCACTCTACGAACTGCATGCACCCAAAATGCTGGGCATTTGCCGACGTTATCTGGGTCAGCAGGCGGATGCCGAGGACGCCTTGCTCAATGGATTTTTCAAGGCCTTGAGTCAAATCGACACCTTCGAAGTTAAAGGCAGTTTTGAAGGATGGCTTCGTAAAATCATGGTCAATGAATGCCTGATGGCCTTGCGCAAGCGCCTGCGATTTCCGGAAGCTGCCGAATTGAGCGATGTACAATTGCGTACCTCCGAGGACCCGATGACCATTATGGCCGCAGGCGACCTCATGGCAATGGTTGCCAAATTACCGGAAGGGTACCGCACCGTTCTGAACCTCCACGCGATCGAGGGGTACAAACACCACGAAATCGCGACGATGCTGGGAATCAGCATCAACACTTCCAAAAGTCAGTTGATTCTGGCGAAGCAAAAACTGCGCAGCATGGTCGGGCAAAACGTTTATCCGGAGGCGAGCTAAGATGAAAGCAGAAGAAGACATCGAAAAGCAACTCGCAGCATCGCAGAATGCCTGGGACAGTCAGCCGTCGGCAGAGCTCTGGGATCGTCTGGAGGAACGTCTTGAAGAGGCGCAACCGACGATGGGGCCGAGAAAACCCAAAAATTGGCCGTTTCGCATCGTGAGTGTATTGCTTATGATTGGAATCGGAACAGGAATTTGGATGGCTTGGCCGGAGGAAAAACAGGAGATTCCCATGGCAAAACCCATCGCGGCGCATCAAATAGTTGACCCAGGCACTGAATTGCATGCGGAGCAGCGCGATACCGTGGCGAAAGCCAATAGCCATTTGACCTTCGGCGAAAATGTAGGCATCGGCGAATCGGTCCTCGGAAGGGCCAAATCAACGACCTTGGGTGGCAGAACCGGCGGCTTGTTTGCGGATTTCAGGAGTCAGCGCCTTGGCTTGCAAGGTGCCACCAAAATGCATTTCGGCAGCGGTGCGGTTGAAAATGAAAATCCCGGGGCACAGGCGAGCTACAATGGTTCCTCGGTTCAAATCAATGGCGGATTTCCCGTGAACAACCCGGGCACGGCCAACATGTATGCAGGCAAGCCCGAGCTTGAAGTGACTGCCAATCTTCTGCCGTTGGGAAATATGCTCGTGACCAACAGCGTGGGCAATCCGATCGACACGGTCAATTCGTTGCAGCAATACAGCAATTTGATCCAAAGCAACGACAACAACCGCTATTTGCAGATCAACGCGGCCCGCAACGACATGAATTTCAACTTTGCAGGGCCTTCAACGGCAGGCAATCAGGAGAATTTGCAGCACTTGAAATGGCTGCTCGGCAGTTGGAAAACGCAAGGTGCAAGCGGCGGCGCGATCGAAGAATGGCGGCAGTTGGATGATTTCACCTTGGTCGGCCGCGGCTATTTTGTCGTGAACGGCGATACGATTGTCACGCAGGAAATGCGCATTGAACAGCGCGGACCCAATGTTTACTATATCATTGTCAAGGACGAAAATGCCAAGGCAATGAAATTCAGGCTGCGCTCACGGATGAGCAATGAGCTGATTTTTCAGGACGAAAGCCCCAAAACGGATCAGGAATTGGTATTGCGCAACAATCCGGCAAAGGACGAAGTCGAAAAAATTATTTCGACACCGGCGGAACGCAGCGTCAATCAGCTGAATAAGAGCAGTCAAAATTCACCGGGCAACTACAAGGTGATGCAACGCAAAAAGCAGCCTTAACAGGCACTTTCTCCCGGAATAAAAAAATCTCCTCGGGCGTCTTTATCGGACGCATGGATTTCGCATGCCATTCAGGAAGCATCACGATCCGTTATTGAGCCCGTCGATCATGCCCTTTTGTCAATTTTTACTTCAAAAAAATCAATATGAAACGATTTCTTCCCCTTCGGTCGGTGATAGCGAGGCTATCCATGACCTTGCCGATGCTCCTGATTTTGGCGCTTGCGCCATCGTTGCAACTCTTTGCAGGCGGCGGATTTGTCCCCGCGCAGATTTACGATGGCCCTTTGAATCTTGCCCAGCCGGCGGCCCCACCGCTCAACAATCCCGTTTCGCTGAATGATAGGCAGATTCCAACGACTCCAACCGACCCCAAAGTGGATATAGAGGTCACGGTCAGCATTACGCCTGAAGAAATCAACTGGCTAAACTCCCTCGACAATGACTTGCCCTACCACCATCGCGGACTTTCTGAGGCGGCTTATCAGCAACAACTTCTCGCCGCAGACAATATCCTCAGACCATTGACTTGGCAAGCAAATGAGCCCGAAGCCGCGTCAAGTTTGGAAAACGCAGAAAAACATGATGTGCAATCCTTGAAACTATTGACTTGCCCAAATCCGTCCCATGGTCAATTTCGCGCAACGATCGAAGGAAGCGGGACGGGCCTATTTACCTATCGAATTGTGTCCTTGTCCGGGCAGGTGATGGAATCGCGTAATTCAGCATCCGTATTCGAAGACTTTGATCTCAGTGGCAATCCGGCTGGCATTTACTATTTGCAAGTCATGCAGGGGAACACCCAATTAACCGCAAGGGTTTTGCTTCAGTACTGATTTTTTGACGAAACCCTCAGAAACATAACGGAACCCAAAGCACGGATTGAAAGGCATTCATCCAAACTTCAATCAGAAATATAACACCTGATTTGAAGGCGCAACCCTGGTGGATGCGCCTTCTTGGTGTTCCTATTGGCGGTTTTGCTTTCTAAAAATGGATGATTTTGCGCGATTTCCGCTCATTTCCAGCCGACCAATGGAAGTTGATTGATTACATGGAAGACAAGAATCACGGTTAGGCTCAGGCGTCTTTTCATTCGCTTTGGCGGCAACAGCTCCCCAATTTGCCCCTGTTTCACCAACGATTGAATGACCTACACGATTTTGATGGACTGATTCGCAATGATTTTGAAGTCAAGTGATCCAGTTTGGAATGGGTTTCGTAAGTCATTTTGTTCTCGCAATTTACTTGGAAGGCAAGTATCGTTTGATCGACATAGGAGAGCTCGTAGGGAATCCGGAATCCACGGGGAATCTGGCTTAGGCTGGGATGGATAAAGGTGCAGGGAAGGGATCAAAGATGCAGGTTTGGGCAACATGAGGCGAAGGAGCGGCAATCTGCCGTAGGGAGTTGGCTCAAATCACGACCATTGGACTGCGCCGCCGCATTGCGTGCGGCTGCAGTCGGTGGGCGCCACAAAGCGACTTGTCTCGCTTACGACATTCAAAGTTAAATCGTGCCTTCACACTTGCACAGCAAGGAATCACATGTTAATTTTAGAATCCGTTGGCTATCCATGCATAGTCCACGGTAGGTATTGTGAATTTAGTTTTCATCCAATAAGTCAAAAAGTCGAGAATATGAAAAGGTTTACTACGATGTTGGCTTTGGCCGGTGCTCTGACAATCGGGGCGCAGACCACAGCTTCTGCACAAGCGACACGGCACAACGTGATCCTTGAAATTGCTACCGGTACATGGTGCCAATATTGCCCAGGTGCTGCCATGGGTGCCGATGACCTCCACGCAAGCGGAGCCAACGTCGGAATCGTTGAGCACCACGACAGCGATCCATATGAGACCCCCGAAAGCGTAGGTCGTTATGATACCTACTATGGTGTCACCGGCTTCCCAACCGCATTCTTTGACGGTGGCAACAGCGTCGTTGGTGGTAGCAATACCAACTCGATGTTCAGCACCTACAACCAAAAGTACACGACTGCGATTGGAGTTGCTACCCCATTTGACATCACATCAACATGGACACAAAACGGCGCAAGCATCGACGTGTCTGCAACCGTGAACCAAATGGGTGCATATTCAGCTGGCAACTTGCGCTTGCAAGCTTGTGTGACTGAAAGCCACATCCAAGTCAACTGGCAAGGTCAGACGGAGATCAGCTTCGTCAACCGTGACATGTATCCTGACCACCTTGGCCAGACATTGACCTTGACACAAGGCAATTCGCAGACACTCAACTTCAATATTCCAATCAGCCCATCGTGGGTACAAAACGAGATGGAAATTGTGATTTGGGTGGAAAACAGCTCTACCAAGGAAATCTTCAATGGCACAGTAGCTCCGTTGGCAGTCGCTTCGATGGCCAATGACCCAATGGCGGTCGAAATCAGCAATGAAATCGGTGCAACCAACTGCCTCGACAACATTGCGCCTGAAGTCAAAATCCGCAACATGGGCAGCAATGCCCTGACCAGCGTCGATTTTAGCTACAGCATCAATGGCGGTACGCCACAAACCCACACTTGGACTGGCAACTTGCCTTTCTTGAGCTATGCAGTGGTTACACTTCCTTCGATCAGCTTCACGCCATCTGCCAACACCACGCTGACGGTGAACATCACCAACAGCAACGACGGCAATATGTCCAACAATACTGCATCCACGACTTGGGGATATGCTCCATATAGCAGCCCAGGTGCCTATGTGATGACGATTCAGCCTGACAACTACGGTAGCGAAACCACCTGGGAAGTCAGGAATGGTGCTGGCAGTGTGATCGCTTCTGGCGGACCTTATACCGACGGCAACACAACGCCGGTCAACGCCAACGTGACCATCAACGCCAACGATTGCTTTACGGTTACCGTGTTTGATTCCTATGGCGATGGCATGTGCTGCGCTTACGGTCAAGGTTCATGGACTTTGAAGGATCCAAGCAACAACGTTGTGGCCACAGGTGCTCAGTTTAACTCTGCAGATGCGAAGGCATTCTCGACCATCGTGGTCGGTGTAAATCCTGCGCTTGCTGCAAGCATCAACGTGTATCCAAATCCTAGCAACGGTGTATTCAACGTCGAGATTCCAAACGTCGACAACGCTGAAATCTCCATCGTGACCCTCACCGGCATGCAGGTGTACAACACAACTGCTTCGCAGTCCCTTACCAAAATCGACTTGAGCGATTTGGCTGCTGGCATGTACATGGTACGCGTCAAGACTGCCGAAGGTCTTGCTGTCAAGAAAATCACCAAAGAGTAATCTCTACTGATACTCACGGTAAAAAATATGCCGTCAGTCCTTCATTGGGCTGACGGCGTTTTTTTGTGCCGTAACCCCATGATGCAATTCATTCAGCAACCACTAAATTTGCCCAATGAAGGGAAATGTAGGGAAACAGCTCCTCTTTTGGGGACTCTTGATTGGAAACGCATTCACTGCAGGGGCGCAGTCGTTCGCAAGCGGGTGGGAGGCATTGCAAGCTGACAATGCAACCTTGAGGGAAGATATTGTTCGTACCGAGCAGGCCATTGATCTGGTTCAGGCTTGGGTGGCTGACTCCATCGTTGAAAAAGACAAACAGCGCCTCAAAGGTCTTGGAGGATGGATCGCGCAACGCACCGCCGCACGATTTTGGCTCAAATACGACGAACGAAAGCAAAAATATGTCGGCACAATCAGCAGGCCCTACCACATCTACGACGGCATGGCCGATGAAGTGGACATCAACATCTTCCTCATGCCCCATCTCCCGGAGTACATCCAAATGGTGCGAAAAGGCTTTGACTTGGCAAGAGAAAGACCACGGGGAGACAAGGCATTCCGTTTTGATGCCCCGGAGAACTATCCTTTGCCGGCAGAGCTGAAAGTGGAGGACTTGGGCTATATCACTATCGAATGCGAAGTGACGCCGCCGCAAAAATTTGCCCAAGACCTCGAAAAGCAGCTTTTTCCCGTCAAAGACGGTGATTATAGCTTGGATACCATTCCCGGATTCGGGACAAAATACACCAGCTTTGGCATGACTGGAGTCTGGTGCATGGACTGCAACCACAATTGCCGACCAGAAATTCATCCCATCGAATGGCTTTGGTGGATGGACCTGAGCGAAGACCGGCCTGCTACCCAAACCTGGCATGCCACCTTGATGGTCGATGGCAGCAACCGGTTTCATGATTGGTCACCGAGCCCCATATCCGGTGAAATCGCGATCCCTTTTTTCGTCACCGACTACACGCAGCACCTTGAATTCAACTTGAAACACATTGTTTCAGACCCTGTTTCCAAGGCGGAAGCGAGTTTGCCGATGCCGGAAACCGCTTTCCAATCCGCAGACACGACCTTCAGGGTACCGCTGTCCATTCCTGGTGCCAAGCGACAGGCCATCAACGCAGACCTTAAGGTTCAGGGCGGATGGCCAAGTGCCTCCACATACTACTGGATCAGCGATTTGAAGCCGGTGGAAGGCGGATACGGCGGCTATTTCCACGTGTCCACCACTGCGGAAAGTATGCTGGCTTTCGAATTGTCGATCAGTACACAGGAGCATTGAGCAATTGGCTTTTGAAACTAGCGGAAACTGCCTAACTTGATTCGATGCTGTTCAATTCAGTCCATTTCATCTGGTTTCTGCCGCTGGTCATCACCCTCTATTACCTGCTGCCTGGAAAATTCCGATGGATCCTGCTGTTGGCGGCGAGCTATACGTTTTACATGTTTTGGCGGGTCGAATATGCAGCCATCATCCTCGGCAGCACATTCATTGACTTTTGGGCGGGCCGGCAAATGGGCAAACGCGCAACGCCGCGGGCACGGCTCCCCTTCCTCTTGGCGAGTCTGACCTGTAATTTTGGTCTGCTTTTCACCTTCAAATACGCGGGATTCTTTGGCGAAACCCTGAATTCCGTCTTTGATGCAGGGATAGAGCCCCTGCAATTGTTGTTGCCGGTCGGGATCTCCTTTTACACATTCCAAAGCGTCGGCTATATGGTCGATGTCTACAAAGGAAAGTCCAAACCCGAAGCCCATTTCGGGTATTTTGCGCTTTTTGTCGCCTATTGGCCACAATTGGTCGCCGGCCCGATTGAGCGCTACCACCACATCGGACCGCAGCTCCACGCGACACAAAAGCTGGAGTATGACAATTTGGCGAATGGTTTCCGGTTGATCGTCTTGGGATTCTTCGCCAAAATGGTCGTGGCAGACAATCTTGCAGTATTGGTCAATCAGTTCTACGAAAACCCGGTGGGATTCGGCCGCAGGGATGCCGCACTGTCCTTGGTGGCGTATTCGTTCCAAATCTATTGTGACTTCTACGGCTATTCCCTCATCGCGATCGGCTCGGCAAGGCTGATGGGCGTGCGCTTGGCCGACAATTTCCGCACACCTTATCTATCAAGTTCCGTCGCCGAATTTTGGCAGCGTTGGCATATTTCGTTGAGCACTTGGTTTCGCGATTACCTTTTCATTCCGCTGGGGGGCAGCCGGGTGGGATTGGCCCGTTGGGCCTTCAATGCCATGATCGTCTTCACCGTTTCCGGGTTTTGGCATGGTGCAAGATGGACGTTTGTGATCTGGGGAGCCGCTTGGGGGCTGTTTTATGTCTTAGAAAAGTTACTGAACAAACTTGGGAGCCGCAAAAACGCTGAAAAGGAGGCGAATAAGGCCTTCTCCATCGGCAAGCTCCTTCGAATTCCGATCATTTTCCTACTTGCAACGGCCGCTTGGGTTCCTTTTCGCAGCGAAAGTTTGGAAAAAATGGCTTTGGTCGGCGATGCGTTGATCCATCAGCATGCAGGAATCCAACATTTCGAAATTCCATGGGTCACTTTTGCCGCCTTGGGGATTTTCCTGCTGCTCGACGCATTGCATTACAAGCAACGTCCGGAGGAATGGTTTGCCAACCGCCCATTTATCCTGCGCTGGGCAATCTATGCGATTTTGATCTTTGGCACGCTGGCCTTTGCCGCTGTTGAAGAGGTTCCCTTCATCTATTTTCAATTCTAGGGATGCAGGAACTCAAGAAAATAGCACCCAAGATCGCCCTGTTAGCTGCTTTGCTGCTCGGGATGAACCTGATTTACCGGCAATGGCTCTACCCCGCAGACCGCAAGGCCTACAGCGAAAGCGCGGAATTGGTCAATGCCGTTCAAGACAGCGCGGAAATCCTCTACCTTGGCGAGTCGAGCAATTTCACCATCGCGGACCAAGACGTGGAGAAACTGAGCATCAGCCAGTTTCTTGCGCAGTATTTCCCCAAAAGGAAACTCGGAACAGTTGCCAAGGGGGCACTTCACGCCGGCAATTATTACGACATGCTGCGGAGTATTCCGTCGGGCAGTCCTGTGAAAACGGTGGTGGTGACGATGAACCTGCGTTCGTTTGATGCGAGTTGGATCCATTCAAAGCTGGAAACCGCATTGCAAAAGGAGATGGTGCTGCTCAAACCCGGTCCGCCGCTTTGGAACCGCCTCATGCTGAGCCTCCGCAACTACGAAATCAAATCCTTGGCGGAACGCGAGGCCCAAGTCAAGGCGCAGTGGGCCAAGGATACGCTGAGGTTTCCCGAGCCGTTTCCTTACCGGAATGTCATCGAATGGGATTCGGCCATTGCGAAGCGGAAATACCTGAAGCATGATACGCTCTCCGAGCGGAACGATGCCGAAATCGACCTCGCCTGCCACTATGTCAAGACATTCGCCTTTCAAATTGATACGGTCACAAATCCAAGGATCCAAGATTTTGACCGGATCGTCGCGCTTGCACAAGCACGTGGGTGGAACCTGATCCTCAACATCTTGCCGGAGAACATGGAACAGGCGGAAAGGCTCGTCGGAAAGGAACTGACCTGGCTGATGCGTCAAAACCGCGATCTTTTGGTGCGACGATATGGGAAGCAGAAAGGTGTGACCGTCATAGATCAGTTGGAGGCACTCCCCAACGCAGACTTCCGGGATCAGGATTGGACCACGGAACATTACTTGGAGCATGGCCGCCGCAGCGTGGCGGACCGTATAGCGGCAGCCATCAAGCCAATATATCCGAAGGATTACGTCATCCCCAAGCAGCAAAACCGCTTGACAAACCATTCATTTTTCAACGATTGCGAAGGCGGCGAAGTCTGGAGCCAAATGCAAACCTTGGATGCGGTTCACGCCCACGGCGGCCTCAGCGCGAGCCTCACGGGAAATGGCAAGGGACAATTCGGGGTGACTTTCACTTACCCCATTCCAAAATTGGACTCCAACAGCTTGGACAGCATTGCCTTCAGTTGCTGGGTATTTTCGGAGAGCCAAGACCACAATGCCGCCATCGCTTGGGAGGCAAGTGGCGACAGTACAGGCTATCTTTGGGACAGTTTGCAGTTCCGGGGCCTGCAACAAAAACCTTCGGAATGGCAACAAATTCACTTTAGAATCGCCTTGTGGCCCAATGTTGCAGCGGCGGACATCATCAAGGTTTATCCCTACAATCCCTCGGCATTGCCGATTTGGTTTGACGACATCCGGATCGAGTTTTTGGGGAATGGGAATTGAACGGTATCCACAACGGGACCGAGCCAATTTGCAGATTCGCAGCCGATTTAATGCAATGATTTGTTTTTCAGACCATTAACACAAACGTTCAACAAATCCAAGTGTCCAATTTTTGTAGCCGGATGTGAATATCCTAGCTTTCATTGGCGCCCTGTATTCACTAATTTTACAGGCCCATAGTTAAAACCATTTGCCTAATTGGGCAGCTTTGGCAAAAAAAGAGGCAGAACGCAAAGTATGGCAGCAGAAAACAAGGGCGGCGTCTACGACGAAAGTTCGATCAAATCACTTGATCCACTAGAGCACATCCGGATCAGGCCCGGTATGTACATCGGCAAGTTGGGAGACGGCTCCTCGCCCGAAGATGGTATTTACATCCTGCTCAAGGAGGTGATCGACAACTCCATCGACGAATTTATGATGGGTGCAGGCAAGACGATCGAGGTGACTGTGACGCAACACAAAGTGCGTGTGCGTGACTACGGCCGCGGCATTCCGTTGGGCAAAGTGATCGACTGCGTCTCCCAGATCAACACGGGCGGCAAATTTGACTCCGAATCTTTCCAAAAGTCGATCGGTCTCAACGGTGTCGGTACCAAAGCCGTCAATGCGCTTTCCTCCTCTTTTTCCGTTCAAGCTTACCGCGACAACAAGACCAAACTCGCTGAATTTGAATTCGGAAAGCTGGTCAAAGACGAGCCGATCGTGGAGAATTCGATGCGGCACGGTACGCTGACCATTTTCACGCCTGACGAATCGATTTTCCGCAATTACAAGTACAATCAGGAGTACGTCGAAAACCTGATTCGCAACTATGTCTTCCTCAACCGCGGCCTCACGATCATTCTCAATGGCGAAAAATATGCCTCGGAGAATGGTTTGAAGGACCTTTTGGAATTCAATACCACCGAAGAAGAACGTCGTTACCCCGTCATTCATTTCGCGGACGAAGACATCGAGGTAGCAATGACCCACGGTTCGCAGTACGGCGAACAATACTACAGCTTTGTCAACGGCCAAAACACCTCCCAAGGGGGTACGCACTTGGCAGCATTCCGCGAAGCGATTGTGAAGGCCGCGCGGGAATTTTACGGCAAGCCGTTTGAGGCAAGCGACGTGCGCGCAAGCATCGTGGGCGCGATCGCGGTGCGGGTGCAGGAGCCGGTCTTCGAATCCCAAACCAAAACCAAACTCGGCAGCGTCAATACCGAACCCAAGGGTGAGGGCAAGGTGATCCGGACGTGGATCAACGACATCGTCTCCAAGCAGCTCGACAACTTCCTGCACAAGAATCCGACGATTGCAGATGAGTTGCTGAAACGCATCCGCCAAAGCGAACGCGAGCGCAAGGACATTGCCGGCATCAAAAAGCTCGCCAATGACCGCGCCAAAAAGGCCAATTTGCACAACAAGAAGTTGCGCGACTGCAAAATCCACTTTGACACCCAGCACGAACGCAATGGCGAGACCGTGATCTTCATCACCGAGGGTGACTCGGCGAGCGGTTCGATCACGACCGCGCGCGATCCGCAGACGCAAGCCGTCTTCTCGTTGCGAGGTAAACCGCTCAACTGCCATGGGTTGACCAAGAAGATCGTTTACGAAAACGAGGAATTCAACCTGTTGCAGCACGCCCTCAACATCGAGGACGGCATCGAAGGGCTGCGTTACCACAAGATCATCGTCGCGACCGATGCCGACGTCGACGGGATGCACATTCGCTTGTTGTTGCTGACATTTTTCCTGCAATTTTTCCCTGAAATCGTGCGCAACGGGCATTTGTACATCCTGCAAACGCCGCTCTTCCGCGTGCGGAACAAGAAGGAAACCATCTATTGCTACGACGAAAACGAAAAGCAGGCAGCGATGGTCAAACTGGGCAAAAACCCCGAAATCACACGATTCAAAGGTTTGGGCGAGATTTCTCCGAATGAATTTGGAGCGTTTATTGGGGAGCACATGCGTTTGGATCCCGTGATCATCCGCAAGGATTCCAAGATCACGGAAATGCTGGATTACTACATGGGTAAAAACACGCCCGACCGTCAGGATTTTATCATTGACAACCTGCGGGTAGAGAAATTGACGGTGGAGGAGGTGGCCTAGTCGCCACCGGCGACTCCCTCCTCACTCACACTCTCTCTCACGCTCCCACTCTCACTCCCGCAAGAACTCCCCCTCGCGGCCCAAAATCCTATGGCTCTTTTCGCAAATCCTGCCTAAATTGCCTGATATGGGCAAAAATCCGCTGCTGCAAGATTTCCTGGAAAGGCTGCCGATGTTTTCGGAAAACGAGCGGCTTGCGATGTCCGAACAAATCGATATTCTCGAGGCAAAAAAGGGGACTCTGTTGCTTGCTGACGGCGAGGTGGCCTCCAAATGCTATTTTGTCTTGAAAGGCTGCATCCGCCAATATTCCATGGTCGATGGGGAAGAAAAAACAACGGCGTTCTTCACCGAAGAAGAGGCAGCGGTCGCATTCACGAGCTATACACAGGGCGTTCCCTGCTCCCACTTTTGGATTTGTGCCGAGGATTCAACCCTGATCGTCGGTGCCCAAAACATCGAAATGGAGATGTATGAACAATTTCCCCACCTGCAAGCGATGACAAGAATGATGGTGGAGCAGGACTTCGGCAAACGGCAGGAAGAATTTGCGGCCTTCATCGTTTCATCTCCCGAGGAAAGATATTTGCACCTGATGAACAACCGCCCTTCGCTGTTGCAGCGGGTTCCGCAACATCAAATTGCGAGCTATCTCGGCGTGACGCCTGAATCCCTGAGCCGCATCCGCAAGCGGGTGCAATCCAAACAAGCATAGCCTTTCTCAGTAAATGGCGCTTTCTCATTATGCCGAACGGGAATCATTTCGCGGTGGCGATCTTGGTTTTCCCGCCCCTCAGCAGGAGCCAAACGGCCAAACCCACTTCGCTCAAAATTCCTGAAAGGGCTACGACCACGGTCATTCCATCCTTGATTTGCGCATAATCGGGCATCCACAATTTGGCTGCATTGTCTACGCAGTAGGCGCAACCCGCAATGAACAGGAGAACACTCAGCAGCTTGGGCATAAATCCGGATCGCATTACGAGGAAACCAAGAACCAACACATGGATGCCAAAAATGATCATTGCAAATGCCCATTGGCCGTCAAACGCCTGGAATTGCTGCATTGCTTCCATATTTGCCGCCTCGGAACCGCCATTTTGCACCAGCGAAAATCCAAGGAATAGCCTGAAAATCGCAGCACCAAAGAGCAAGGAATACAACAACCGCAGTGCGGCAGAGACCATGGAGGCCCGTGGATGCACCGGCTTAAAAAAGACATACAGCCCCCAGGTGACCAGCAAATCGCAAAGCAAAACCAAGACGAAGCAACCCAAGCCGATGCGCGCAAGGCCGGAAGCCTCCCCGATTTTTGTGGCTGTCAAGCTTGCATTCCCCTGCACGATCAGCCCTTGGTGAAAGGCAAACTCGGCAACCATGGCTGCAACAAACATGACCAAGAGTGAAATCGAAGAAGTTAATGCCGCTTTACGCAGCGCGCCGGAACCAAGTAGTGGATTTTGAGCTGTTTTCATCTTTCCATTTAGTATTGATGCCGCAAAGTTCGGTGACCACCAACCCGCAAGACGTTGACTTTGGGTAAGAAATTCATTGAAGGCGACACTATTCGGAGGGATGGCATAAAAGCAATTGGGGCATCCCTAACGAGATGCCCCAATTGTCATTGGATGGGGAGATGCGCTTAGCGCATCACCTGTACTTTGGCATTCCGCGAAGTGGTTGCGGTTTGCATCCGTACGATGTACATGCCATCTGCGAGGGCATCCATATTGACGTCAATCGTGTTGGCACCTGCGATCAGGTCCACGCTGCGGTTGACCAAGATGCGTCCAGACAGATCCATGATGGTCATGGTGGCGGCACCTTCGGTGGTGGCAAGGTAGTTGACGAAGAGATTCTGGCTCGTCGGGTTTGGCCAGACTTGCATTTCGTCGACCAGCACGTCAACACCTTCCTTGGCGACCGTTTGCTGAGGACCGCTCATGCGGGTCCAATTGGCAGCCTGCGTCCCGGCGCGAAGGGTATAGCTCGTCGCCGTATTGAAGGCGCCGTTGTATCCTACGACCTTAATGCGGTAGGTTGCAGCTACCGTTGAGGTATTGTAGATGATGGCTTCCGAAGTGGTACTACCATTGGTAGACGAACCCAAAAGCGTTGTACCATTGCTAGCATACAGATACACATCATAGTCAGCAGGCAAAGTCGTCAAGGTAATCTTCACCTTTGGTGCCGTGCTGAGCGTGGTAAATGTAAACCAGTCAATGTCGGTTGCCGTGCAAATCTTGGCCAATACATTCGTATTTCTTGTAATCGTTTTGGCAGTTGCGGAGGTTTCATTGGCCTCGTAACTGTCGGTACAAGTTGCAGCCGAAGTGGTAAAGTTGGCGCCTGCAACGTAGGCGCTGTTGCCGCCGGAGCAAACTGCCTGCACTTGCCAGTTGTAAGTTGTTGCAGCTGCGAGACCGGTGAGAGCTTTGCTGTTGGTCGTACTCGTCGTGGTGGTCCAAGTCGTGCCCCCATTGATTTTGTATTGTACGTTGTAGCTTGTGGCGCCAGTGACTGCTGCCCAGTTCAAGGTTGCACCAGAGGAGGTGATGCCGCTCACGCTGAGTGATGCTGGATTGCCGCAAGTGGTGGAACTGCTCAAAGTGACTTGATAGTCCTCGACTTCACCGTAGCTAAAAGCCTCGCACTCCGTTTGTGCAGCATTGTACTTCATGGAAATACGCATGCGCGTGACGGTTGCTGTCGCAGTGGTTGGCACGGTGATGGATCCCGTGCGGGCACCTGTAGCGGCAGAACCGGAATTGTACAACAATTCACCAGCATCGGCGAAATCCTTGTCATTGTTCAAGTCGATCCACAACTTCCACCATTCTGGATAGGCAGTCGCGGTATACCCTGGGGTTAGGGTGATGCCGGTAGCGACACCCTTGGTCAGATTAACGTTGGTGCCTGTGTAGTTGCCGTAACCACCGTTGTTTCCGGAGTTGTTCGTGAATGCTCCGACCGCGACAGTTTGGATCCATTCGTCGGCCGTTGAGCTACCGGAAGATGCACAATAGGTCGTCGTACCAGCACCGCATCCATTGGAAGTGGCAAGGCTAGCACGAGCGCCAGTCATGACAGCGACCATTCTTGCCTTCTGACCCATGGTAAAAATATTCATGGCAGCATCATCGGTATAGTCCATGTAATTCTGGTACATCACCCCTGGGCTGGTGGTGGTGCAACCATCCGTGCGGACCGAGCCGACAGCAGGGTTACCATAGACCATTTCACATTGGTTGGGGGTATCGGTCACGGCATCGGAACCGCTGCATTCACTGCCTGCGGAGCAAGTACCATCCCCTTGGCCGCAATCATCTCCCCAAATGTGGTAAAGGTTGAGCCAGTGACCCACTTCGTGTGTTGCTGTACGTCCTTTGTTGAACGGCGCAGTTGCTGTGCCGCTCGTTCCAAAGGCTGTGTAGTTGATGACCACGCCGTCGGTTGATACCGGTCCGCCAGGGAATTGGGCGTAGCCCAACAATCCACCGCCTAAGGGGCATACCCAGAGATTCAAGTATTTGGTGGCATCCCAAGCAGTTTTGCCACCTGTCGCATTTGACTTCACGGCATCATCGTCGACAAAGGACGTTACAGCTGTCGATGTACGTGTGATACCTGTCGTAGCTGCGCCAGTCGGATCAACCGTGGCTAGACAAAAATTGATTTCACAGTCGGCCGCAATGCTGGTCCAAGCAGCAGGCGTATTTACCTTGTCGGCATTCAAACGGCGGAAGTCATTGTTCAGCACCGTCAATTGGGACTGAATCTGGGCATCCGAGATGTTTTGTGTGGTCGTGTTGTACACGACGTGTACCACCACTGGAATATTGTAGACGACATCTTGTCCTTGATCATCATACTGATCGACAAATGCCGCAGTTTGCGCCTCGATGCGGGCACGTACGCTGGCAAGATTGGGATCCAAAGCCTCCAAACGGGCTTGATTCTCCATCGTATTGCAATTTCTCACCTGCTGCCCGATCAAGCCACTGCTGACGACCAAGCCCAGGAAAATCCCAAGTACAATTTTTTTCATCTGACTGAGTGAATTAAATGACGAATTGATTCGGGGGTGAAGCTACTCAAAACCACGATGCCTACGGAAATCAGCAATGAAAATGAAAGGTTGCAGGACAATTTGCTTCACAACCAACACATTGAAGCCAGATTCGTCAGCGACCAATTTCCGCAAATTCTTCCTAAATCAATTTAGTTTATGCCAGCACCTCCCTTGCAGAACAAGGCGAAACAAGGCATGGTCCCAAACGAGAGATTCAATGATGTAAGAAAAATCAGGAATCCAACCCAAAGATTAGCGCTTGGGCCTAAAGAAGTAGAAATCAGCCTTGGACGAATTGATCGGGTCTTTGGGATCCACCTTGTATTTGTTGTCGATCTTCTTCCAAAATTCCCAATCGGGACGATTTTGGGCGATCCAGTCCGTGAAAACACGGTCAATTTCGTGATGGTTTTGGGCTTTCTGGAAATTGCTGGAATAAACCAGCACGTATTTGCTCGCCGCGTTGAATAGGTGGTTCATGTAGTTGTTGAACACCTCGTCTTCGATCAAGTGATACAGCACGTCCAATGACATCGCCAAATCGACCTTGAAGACCTCGTGGTTGTCTTGGAAAGCACGTGAATCATAGACGAAGAAGCTTTTGCTGTCATCGCCCTTGAACAGATGCATACAATGCCGGATGATCGTCGGCGACACATCCAAGCCGATGTAGTTGGGATACTTGCCCAAAGTCAATTGATTGCCGTCGCCACAGCCAAATTCGATAACGGTTTGGATGTCGTTTTCTGCGACGAAGGCATTGATGATCTCGGCCTTGTGCATCGCAAGCAAGCTATAAGATCCTGCACCGGAATTGCCGCCGGTGGCGTAGCGCGACTCCCAATATTCAGCCGAACCCGGGAATTTTTTCTGGCCAAACACGGCCTTCTTTACCTTGATGGCCGCAGGCCCTAAAACTGGGATGCGATTGACGATTTTTCCGACTGACATACGCGCTGAATTCTAAAAACTTGACCAGACGGGCAAAACAATTCTACCCTGAACAAATGCAAAAATCCGAATCCTTTTCCGGTTTTGCAATGTTGCAGGGATTCACCTGCAGAATCATGTTCAACTTTGAGGCAAAAGTCCCTTTTTCCGGCAAGGAGGATGTTGGGAATGCCCAATGTGCATCAGCGATCAGCGGGCAAACCGCGCGTAGGTCGGATACCCAGGCTCCAGTGGAGACCGGATCACGAACAGCTTGCTGTCTTCCAAGGCATCCAATGTCAGCATTTCCGCATTCGAAGCCGTGAAAAAATCATCCACTTCCAAAGTCGTTCCATGCAATTCCAACTTGCCATCCAGCACATAAGCCGACACAACCTCGCCATTGCCAATGGTGAGCGTTTGCGTTCCTTTTATCATGCGCAACTCCTCGATTGTGACACCTGGCGTGACCATGTGCAAGGGCGAACCCTCGCCTTTGTAGGTTTTGACCACCATGCCTTCGCGCTCCGTCAAAGGAAAGGCTTCGGTGGGATAATCGTCATAACTCGCAGGCTGCCCGAGGGTGACATTGAGGTTGGGATCCATCCAAATCTGGAAGATGGAGGATTTTTCCTTGATTTTCTCCGAATGCGAGACGCCGTTGCCGGCGCGAATGATTTGGGCATCGCCCGCCCGCAAGGTCCGCCATTCCCGAAGCTTGGTATCGTAGTGCTCAATTTCTCCGCGCAGAACGAAGGACATGATTTCGAAGCCTTTGTGGGGATGCAAGCCGATGGTGCTGTCACCGCCGGGCGTCCAGGCATGGGCCCAATAAAAAAGATTGGAATAAGGCTTGCCGCGGCCACCGTCGCCGGGAAATCCGATCGGTTTGTTTTCCAGAATCGCGCCAAAGTTGAATTCACCTTGGCCCTGTTGCGCTTTGTGGAGGATGTCGAGATGCATGTGCAATCGTTCTTTTGGATGTAATAACATGAATTCTGGAAACAATGTTTTTCGCGCTGTTAGTCCATTGATTCAAGGACCAAATTGGTGAATCCTTGCCTTTTATATCTTGGTAACTAAGTGTTGAAGCTGGAAGCGCGTCATTAAGCAAGGCATCTTGACCTCGATTGGGACTCGAAAAGCCCGTGGGCATTTCTGGGGTTATTGTCTCCGCGATGTAATCGCACGCAAACGTGCGACACTTCCACTCGTTTCAGGTCTGGAACGACACCCAAATCATGGCAAGCTGGAGCAGAGGGTTCGCCACTATGTCCTCGCATCTCCCCACTCATTGCCTGCTCGGCCTGAAATCCCGTGTCATGGCAGGTCGGAAGTCTCGGGGCGCTGGAAAAGTGGCGGAATCCAGCTATGGCCCGCACCGGCCTTTGCGGTCGGCGGTGGGGACGGGCTTTTTTGGGCGCCTTGCTACGGGCTTTTCCTGGCTTTCCTCCTGCGCCGCCGGTCGCCTGGTTTTTGGGATTTTTGTTTGTTGGTCGGTTCGCGGATGCTTTTCATCAACGAAAACTTCTACAGCGAACTCATGCCGTGGATGTCATGGATCCTCGCCAAAAAGGTCGAATACGTGATCACTTTTTTCCTGACGCCGTTTTTCCTTATGTTTCTCAGTCAGCTGTATCCTAGAGAATTCCGGCCTTGGGCTTCCAAAATTTTGCTGGGATTCAATGGATTGCTTGCGCTTTTGCAGCAGGCCATTTACGTGCGGGGGGTGGCGGGCGTTTCCGCCCCGATTTATGGATTGCTGATTTTGGTGCTGACCCGCCTCTCCCTGTGCCGGGGCCTCGGCGCGCCGGGGCCGCCCGGCTGCGCGCCCCCTTAGAATCCCTGTATGCGGCGATCCTGCGAATCATCCCGCGAAACACAAAAAAATGGAGTGGCACGACGGCATACCAATAAAGCCTTCCCAATAAACCTTTGGGTCTGAACGTTGCGGTTTGGATGAGCTTATCTCCTTGCGGGCTTGACACGATCTGAAACTCCAGCCAAGCCTCTCCGGGAAGCTTCATTTCCGCAAACAGCAGCAGGCGTCCGGCTGTGAAGTCCGCCTCCAGGACCCTCCAGAAATCCAAGGCATCGCCTGCTTCAATATTTGTGTCGTGCGTACGGCCGCGACGCAGGCCCACGCCACCCATCAGTTTGTCCAAAAATCCACGAATTTTCCAGAGCCAATTCCCGTAGTACCAGCCGCGTTGTCCACCGATCGCCCAGATATTCTCCAGAACCTGTGTACGGTTGCCCGTGATATCGAGCTCCCGCCTGTCTTTCAGGCACCCGAATTCAGGTACGCCTTTGAATATGTCCAAGCCTGACCCCGCAAAGCTCGAGCTGAGCGCATCCTTCCAGCTTGAAAACAGGCCTTGACCTTCGTAGAGGCTCAAGGCCATTTTGATCGCTTCGGGATAGGGAATCAGGTCAATATTGAGCTCCCCGGCAAGGTTGTTGGGCTTGCAGATCACATCGATCTTCATGCTGTTCACCAGATTGACCGCCAAAGGATAGGAAACCGAGGTCACAAAATATAACCAGTACGAAGATAGCCGTGGCGTCATCACGGGCACAGTAATGATCGTGCGACGCAAGCCACGCACCTTGGCAAATCCCAGCAACATCTCCTTGTAGCTCAGCACTTCGGAGCCACCGATATCAAAGCTTTTTCCGTAATAGTCCGGCTTCAAGGCAACGCCGGTCAGGAATTGCAGCACATTGGCGATTGCAATCGGTTGGCATTTGGTATCCAGCCACTTGGGGGTGATCATGACGGGCAATTTCTCGACGATGTCACGGATCAGTTCAAAGGAGGCGCTTCCAGCCCCGACAATGATGCCTGCACGAAGCGCTGTGACCGCAGCAGTGCCGCTGCGCAGCACCTCCTCCACATGTAGCCGCGAACGCAAATGCTTTGAAAGCGTCTGTTCGTTGGAGATCCCGCTCAAATAGATCACTTGCTGAATGCCGCAATCCCTTGTGAGCTTCAAGAAATTCAATGCCGATTTCGTCTCCAAATCATCAAAAGAATCCGTGGATGCCGCCATTGAGTGGATCAAATAGTAGGCAACATCGTACTTTCCGGTAATGCGCCGATCCTCCTCCATTTTCACAAAATCAACCTTGAAGAGATCAATTTGCGAATCCGCCCCTTTGGGCATGCGGAAAAGCGATGGATTCCGAACGCAACAGGTGACGTGATGACCTTCTCCCAGCAATTTGCGCAAGAGGTGCTGGCCGATGTAGCCGGTGGCGCCGGTAAGTAATACATTCATTTGTAAGAATTTAAAAACAATCGACGCGTAAAAAAGGGTATCTCCAAAGATTCATCCGGGAAGCCGGAAATGGAGTTTTCCTCCAACAAATTTACTCCCTATTTCAGACAACAGGTGGTACCTTTTCCATCACAGTGAGCATACGCATTCCCACATAGGAGGTGAAAATCGTAACGCCAAGGCCTTCCATCACCAAGAACACCGATGCGAAGGCCGGAGTCAAATAGCTCCCCATGATGGCGTTTTGATGAATGTAGACCATAAAATTGGGGTCAAGGAATTGTAGGTAAATGAATTGAAAGAAGGCAAAAGTGATGACAGCCCACATCGATGTACGAAATCCGACGGCAAACGTCTCGAGAAATTCAAACGGCGTTGCGTTTCGTTGCCGGAAGGCGCGCATCGCCAGAAATGCAAATGTGCCATGGATCAGGATATTCAATCCCCTCAAATTGAGATTAGTATAAAGCCCCAAACCTTTCATCGCGAAGAAAAAGGCGACAAAGCCCAGCAGCATATAGAGACCGTATTGAAGTTCTGTGCGTTTCATAAGACTAATTCTGTTTAACGTTTTATATACAAACATTAAACAGAATGGGGCCGCGAATGTTTCGGGGAAAGCGAAATGCAACCTTCGTCTCGAAAAGGAAGTTCAGCGAATGTCCCCTGACGCATCCCAATCGATCATTGCTGTCGGCATATCGACGGTCAACAATTGATCGGCAGGCAAGTTGCGAATGACAGCACGCGCCCCTTGATCACCTGTCAAGCGCATCAGCATCGGGAAATATTTGCGTGGAAGGATCACCGGCGCACCCGGTTGGCCACCGTAAAAAGCTGCGACCACCTTGTCAGGCTCCTTTTCCGCTGCTTCTACCAAAGCGTAATAATGTTCCGCTTCCACAAACGGCTGATCGACCAGGGCAAACATCAAATGCGTCAGGTCCGGATAATGGGCTTCTACAAAGGAAACCGCACAGCGAATCGACGTCGCCATGCCCGACTGCCAATCCAAATTCTCGAGGATGTCGAGTTCATATCCTTGCAGATAAGGCAGAATTTCCCTCGAATGGCCACCCAAAATCACCGTCGTGGGAAAGCATCGGCAGGCCAGAAGCCGCTCTGCGACGATTTGAATCAGCTTTTTCCCTTGAAATTCGATCAATTGTTTGGGGAAACCCATCCGCGAACTTCCACCCGCCGCCAGCAAAACGATTCCGACTTTGGTCATGTTTGCAATTCTTTTCGGTCATGGATAAAGCCTTCGCGTTGCTTCAAAAATCCAGCATTGCGTCTCGAAAACACGGCTTGAATCTCGGCCACAACGGCCACGGCGATTTCCAACGGCGTCTGCGCGCCAATGTCGAGCCCGATGGGCGCGTGAATCGCTTGATTGTCGTCCAAAACGCCGCCGAGCTCGGCATTCATGCGGTCAAAGCGCTTGCGTGGACCCAGCAAACCAATGTAGGCAACGTCGGTGCCCACCAATTCCTGCAAAATGGCCTTGTCGTAGCCGTAGTTGTGCGACATCAAGACCGCGGCGGTGAACCGATCGGGCTGCAATTCCTGCGCTGCCCGCTCGCGTTGAAGCTGCAAGACGCTTTCGGCCTCTGGAAACCGAATCGGCAGGGCCTTGGCCCCGCAATCGTCTGTCACTGTCACACGCCAACCCAGTTGCGCAGCCAATTGCACGAGCGGACGGGCGTCTTCGCCACCGCCAAAAACCAGCAGCCGGGTCGCAGGTGTCACGCATTCTACGAAAACTTGAATGGTAAACAGGCCGGAATGGAGGATTTGGATGCCAGGTTGAGCGAGCAACTCCTTTGCATCGCCCTCCGAAAAAATATCGGGATCATCGTCGGATGTGCCGAGGAAGCTCCATCTCCCGTCAGCCATGGCGTTGACCACCAAATCCCGCGCAAACCAAGATTCTGATTTTCCCAGAAATGCCTGTTTCAATGCCTTCAATATCGGCAGAGCCTCGGTTCCCGCCATCGGTTCGATCCAGACCTCGATGATGCCGTTGCAACCCAAGCTTGCGCCCAAAATTTTGGCGTTTTCATCGGTTCGGGTATCGTAGGCAATCAGGCGCGGCTTGCCCAAACGCATGACCTCGCGCGCGATGCGCAAGGCATTGCCTTCGAGACATCCGCCGGAAATCGAACCGACCCAGTTGCCATTTTCCAAAATCAACATCCGCGCGCCGATGCGCCGATAAGCGGAACCCTCGACATCCACCACGGTCGCAAGCGCCATCTGCTCCAACGGCAATGCTGAAGCCTCAATCGCGGCCAGGATATTGGAAATTTCTTGATGCGATGCGCCCATGGTGACAGCTCAATCCTCGCCCTCCAAGGAGATAAATGCGAATTCTATGGTTTCAGCCACCGTTCTTGCCACAAGTTCGACCTTGTATTGGGTTCCCGGCAACGGATTTGCACCCTCCACAGCGAGGCGACCGGCTGCATCGTAAACGGCGCGACGCGCACTGCGGCCGCTGAGATAAGCCTCGACTTTGCCCAAGCGCAAGGGCACATTGGCAACGCCGCCGATCACAACACGCACATTTGCCATCGCAATGGGTTTTGTTGCGTTGCCGATCACAAATACCTCGACCAATGGCCATTCAGCGCGTGCGCGGCTGATGGTCCGGGAATAGGCGGACAATTCGTCGGGGAATGGGACTGGCAAATGGACAAAGGTCAGCATTTCATGGGCGGCTAACAGATGGTCGGCAGCCGCTTGTTTGCCGTCACCGTAAAGGGCGGCAACGCTCCGGCGTCCTGCTCCGTCGACGGTGATTTCGGCATCATAGGCCATCAAAACCATGCCCAAGGTGCTTGGATGCGGTGCCACACAAGGCCCAAGATCAAAGCAAACACCATATTGATGGTTGCCTTCGCGCATGGGGCAGGAATTGCCGCCTTTTTTGAAGCAGGTGAATCCCTCGTGGCGATAATACCAGCAACGGCTGCGTTGCAGCAAGGATCCGCCGATGCTCGCCGCCCGCCGAATCTGCGGATTCGCCAATTCACCAGCTGCTTTCGCCAATCCAGGATAATGCTTTTGAATGACAGGGCTCTTGGCAACTTGGTCGATGGTTACGAAAGCGCCGATCGTGCACGTACCGTCATCGTTCATCACAATTTGATCCAGTCCAGGAATCCGCGAAATGTCAACAATGTCGCCCGAGGTCACGTGGTGCCGAAGGCGGTCCATCAAGTCCGTTCCACCTGCGCGGAATTCGCCGTTTGCAATTTTTGCGGCGGCAATGGTCGTTGCGATTGTGCTCATATCAGTTTCCCTCCCCTCCTTGAACGGTTTTCAGTCCCGCCAACAAACGTTCCGGCGTGATCGGTGCGACGAGCGGACGGTAGCCTGTCGCGTTAAAAATCGCGTTGGCAACGGCGCCTGCGACGGGGGTGGTACACAATTCGGCGAGCCCGATTCCCTTTTGTTTGACCATTTCAAAACCCTCCTCGATAAAGTCAATGCTGATGGGTGGAATGTCTCCCATGCCCGGCAAACGGTAATCTTCCAATCCGCGGGAAAGCAGCTTGCCTGTTTTGCTGCAGACGGCACGGTCTTCGTACAAAACGTGGCCGATTCCCTGAATGACACCCCCTTGGCATTGGCTTTCCGCAAGCGGACGCACGTGCACCTTGCCGACGCGCATGGCGCCGTTGACCTCGGTCACACGGGTTTTGCCGAGCCATGTATCGACTTCGACAGCAATCACATACACGCCATAAGCGCGATTTTGTCCCAATTCCATTCCTTCGGGCAGCGGCAACATTCCCATAGGATTGAAGCCGTCGTTGTGCCCACGGGTCGCCTTTTCGCGTATGAAGTCAATTTTGGAAAAGGCATCAAACCACGACATTGTCCCTGCCGCATGCACGATTCCCGTGAGACCTGCCTTTGCATCGACCAAGGATTCACTTTTGGAAACCTGCTTCAGGATCGTGTCACGGAGTTTTTCTGCGGCTTCGAATGCGGCGGGGTAAATCGTCGCGGTGGTGCGGCTTCCGCCGGAGGTTGGTCCGATGGGAAGGTTATTTTTTCCGATTTCGACGTTGACAGCATTCGCAGCTATGCCAAAAACATCCGCGACAGCCTTGGACAACACCGACCTTGCACCTTGGCCCATGTCTTGAACTGCATTTCGAATGGTAATTCCGGCGGGAGTGGCTTCAATTTCGACCTCGGCGGGTGGCATATAGATGTGCATCCATCCGCCGAAGGAAACACCAACTCCGGTTCGGTAACGACCGCCTTGGGAACCCACAGGTTTGCGACGATTCCAAATCGACAATTTCTCCACCCAATCAAAGAGCTGCAAATACCCCTCATGCTTTTCCCATTTGCGGCGAAGGGCGATCGGATCCATTTTCATTTGATGCGCCATGTGGTCAATCGATTGTTCCAAGGCAAAACATGCGGCAGGTCCGCCCGGCCCCCGGAAGGCCGCGCCGGGTTGGAAATTGGTCAACACATCGTAATCAAGCAGAGACTTGGCGATGCCCGTGTAGCCCAAGCCGGAAATGTCGGCCACATTGGAGCCGATTGCAAAACCCGAATTGCCGTAAGCCGTCATCGTATAGGCGGCGTTACTCCCGTCTTCCTCCGCGGTCAAAACCACTTCTATTTCGGCAGAGGGACGGTAACCCGTCTCACTGAATTCCTCAGCACGGTCGTAAATCACCGCGACCGGCCACTTGGCTGCGCGGGACAATTCGATGGCGGTTTTGATGGCCGTGTACATGGTAAGCTTGGAGCCGAATCCCCCGCCGACATATTCTGCGAAGACTTGGACGTCGTCTTCCTTGAGTTCGTAGCGCTCCGCGATTGCCTTTCCAAGTGCGTGAACTCCTTGTGTGGAGGCGTAAACGGTGAGCTTGCCGTCTGCTTTCCAATCTGCCACCGCACAATGCGGTTCAAAGGTCGTATGGAATTGCGTGGGTGTCTGGAAAGTCGCTGCAAAATGGGTCGCAAGCTTGGGATCGGATTTTTCAGTGAGGCGTTGTGCCTTGCCTTTGTCGGAGGAGGAGAGGCTGAGCAGCGTCTTGCGGACGTTCCCCTCCCAACTTCCGGGAAATGGCGGGGCTTCGGAAGCAGCAGCGATCTCCTTTTTGTCTCCGGAAAATAGCGGAACCGCATCCGGTTTCATGGATTCGCGGATTTCAAGAACAAATGGAAGTGGCTCGTATTCAACGACAATTGCTTGCAAAGCGGCGTAGGCAATCGCTTCAGTTGTAGCAGCGAGGGCCACAAGGGGTTCGCCCTCGTAACGGGTGATTTCGTCTTGCTTCAAGCGCAAAACGGCCTTGACTCCATCCATTTTTTCTGCAGCAAGGGAGTCGATGCGCAGAATCTTACCATGCGGGATGGTCGAGCGCAGGATTACCCCCACCAATTGCCCGGGAAGCTGAATGTCAGCGGTGTATTGGGCGAATCCCGTGACCTTTTGCCGGCCATCGTTGCGGAGAAATTCCGGGATTTCAGGCCCGTCAAATTTGCCTTCGCAGGCGTCCATCATGGCCTGAAAAATGCCTTGGTAGGCACCACAGCGGCAATAATGGCCTGCCATGGCGGCAGCAATCTCGTCGCGTTCGGGTCGCTGCCCTTTGTGTTTGGCCTGCCAATCGTTGTAGAATGCGATGCCCTCGTTGATGAAACCGGGGGTGCAAAATCCGCATTGCAGCGCATCGTGGGCGAGGAAGGCCTTTTGGACAGGGTGTGCATCGCCCTGTGTCGCATGGCTTTCGATGGTGTCGATTCGTTTGCCTTCCATGTGCAAGGCAGGCATGATGCAGCTGCAACGCGCCTCGCCATCGACGAGGATCGTACATGCACCGCAGGCGCCCGAACCGCAAACGAGCTTCGTCCCGGTGAATCCAGCCTGTTGGCGGATCACTTCGAGGGCCGTTGTTTCAATTTCGGCTCCAAATGTTCGTGTCTCCCCGTTGAAGGTGGTGGTGATGCTGTATGCCATGAGATTATTGATGAAGGAGAATGTCACAGAAAAGCGAATTCGGACCGTTTACAGGCAAATCCAGGCGTTGGCCATAGCGGAGCATGGCAGCATTCAGCCCCGCTTCCACCGACGCATCACTGGAATCATGTGCCACCACGGTTTCTTTGGAGAAATTCGCAGCAAGCCAATGGTTGCGTTCCATTTGCAAGGGCCGTTTTTCGTCGAAAACCAGCTGCATTTGCGCCCGAATTTCGTCTTGGGAAAACCGGGGAATGACCAATTTTCGCCAGCCGAACGGGGTACAAATCCGCATGCCGAGCAAGTCAGATTCAAGCAAACTCGTCGCGGCAAAATCTTCTGAATGGCCGAAAACTTCGCAAGGACCGACGGTCGCGTCCGCATAAGTGGCACCACAAGCCTGCGCGTGGGCAACAGCAAATTTCACCGCGTCTTCCGCTTTCCACTGCTCCGTCCATGCCGAAGCCAGCAAGGTCGGGACAAGGAAGGCAGCACCTGCGCCCAATCCGGTGAGTTTGAAAAAATCCCTTCTGTTCATTGCAAACTGTCTTTTCTCCTTGTCCATTGAATTGACGCACCCCATCTGCCTCGTCTTGCTTCAATCAATAGGCAATGTACACGATTTGTAGTTCAGCGGCTTGGAAATTCAAGCCCACCACGGCAATGCAAACGCAAATTATATGATCTGCTACAAGCAAATTTTCCTTCCGACAACATTCCAAGACATCCACTTACATGGCATGAATGCTTTTGGATACGTAATTCGTACCGCAAGTTGATTTTACGAACGTCCCCGAAACCGCGAATATTGGTCATTCTCAAGAATTGAACTTCTCAGCCCAATGAAAACAGCATTTAAGATTACCCGCACAACATTGACGCATATTCGCCCTCCACGGGGCAATGAAATGAAGCTGCATGCCTGCTAGGACCTGCAAGGAACAAGGCTTTGAGGGCAAGCAGCGCATGATGATGGACATCCAAAATTGAAAAAGTCGGCCACTGCCGACTTTTTTTGTAGCCCCGCCAAGGATCGAACTTGGATCTGGTATTTAGGAAACACCTGTTCTATCCATTGAACTACAGGGCCATTTTGGATAGTGGCTGCAAATTTGCACACATTTCGGCCTACTGCCAAACCATTCAGTGGGAAATTTTGGCTGTTGCGGGGGTGGTTGCGGCAGTTGCGGAGGCACGCAGGCCTTGCAAGAAGCTGAGGCTCGGCGGACAAACCTACTGAAAGTCAAGCCACTTCATGACACAGATCACAAACATCCCACTTTTTTCTTCCGAATTTTGATCAAAGAACCATTTGTATGAGAAAGATCTACATTTTGTTGCTTGTTGTTGCGACCTGCTTCGGCTCGACATTTGGTCAGGCTGTACCCAACCCCAGTTTTGAGCTATGGGACGTCGATACGACTGAGATTCCCGCTACATGGTTCAATTCCAATCTGTATGCTCAAATGTTTTTTGGCGCTCCGAATGTGACCAAAAGCACTGACGCACATGGTGGCCAATATGCCATCCGCCTGGAAACCTTTGCCAACGCCAACGATTCACTGTTTGCATACATCGCAAATTGCCCAGGCGATCCCAATTCGGGGGAAGGTGGCGTACCCTACAATCAACAACCCACAGCAATGACTGGCTGGGTAAAGTATGATTTGGTACCGGGAGACACTTCGATCATCATCGTGCTTTTCAAAAGCGGAGGAATTGTGCTCTCAACGGACTATTACTGGTTTACAGGGACTGCGAATACCTATACCTCCTTTCAAATGCCGCTGACCCTGAGTGCAATGCCAGATTCGGTAATCATTGCTGTCGGATCGAGCCTCGCAGATGGTCCAGGCCTTGCGGACGGAAGCTGGATCTTGCTGGACGACCTTGCATTTGACTCGCCCAATCCGATCCCGAATGGCGATTTTGAAACTTGGAGCACCTCCGTTCGCACGGAGCCGATCGGTTGGAGTTCGCCTGATATGTATGGCGATACTGCAGAAGTGGTGACCCGCACGACGGATGCCATTACGGGTCAGTTTGCGGCAAGCATTGAAACCCAAGCCATCTTTGGCGGGCAAGATACCATGGGATACATGACCTCGGGGGTCTTCAGCGGCGGCAATCAGGCTGGCGGACAGCCCTACAGCCTGACGACGGATACGCTCTGCGGCTATTACAAGTACAATGGCGTTGGATCTGACAGCGCCATCATCGGGGCCGTTTTCTTCCAAGGCGGGATTCTGACCAATGTCGCTGCGATCGTGCTCAATGATCAGGCATCCTACACCTATTTTGAGATTCCCTTCCAATTGCCCTCCGCTCCAGACACCGTGAGGATCGACCTGTGGTCCTCGCATCCGAACGGAAATCCGCAGCCGGGCAGCGTTTTGATCGTCGATTCGCTCCGGTTCAAATCAGATCCGCTGGCAGGGCTACCCAATCCGGCGCAAAGCATGCAATGGACTGCATTCCCCAATCCGGCAAGCGATGTGCTGTGGATCGAGGCGGTCGCTGAGCACGCGGAGACTTGCACATTGCAAGCATTTTCCATCACCGGCCAGAAGATCCGGGAGCAGGAAATGCAGGTTGGTCCGGGCTTGAACCGTATTCCCATGGACATTCAAAGTTTGCCGACAGGCCTGTATGTGATCCGGATCAAAGGGTTTGCATCGGCCATCAAGGTGCTGGTCGAATAAAAGAATAAGTTGAAGAAGTTGGCCAAAAGGCGCGGTCGCAAGGTTGCGCCTTTTTGGCATTGGGAAAGAGGGCTGGAAAAACGCTTCGAATTTCGTCTAAATTTGCAGCATGAATCTTTGGATCACCCGCCTACTGATACTGATTGCCCTTTTGTCGACCGAAGTTTCGCTGGTAGCCCAGGACTCGATTCAGGCGCGTTTGATGCTGGCCATCGAGCAATTTGACTTGCGCACCACCAAGGAATGCGTCAAAAAGGGGGCGGACGTGAACATGACCGTGGTTGCCACAAGCCCCAACTACATGTTTTTCATCAGCCGGCGGCTTTACCTTGAGGGATTGGCCAAAACCCGTCCCGGCGAGGTGGTTTATGTCGGTCCGATCCATGCCAATGCCGACCATGCCGACATCAAAATCCTGCAGTTTTTACGGCAAAAAAAGGCCAATATCGATGCAGGTGACAGCGACGGCAAGACGCCGCTGATGTATGCGCTTCGCAACCGCGGTGGCGAGGAATATGCACTCTACCTTCTCAAAAAGGGAGCCAATTACCGCGCCATGGACGTCGCTGGCAATACTGTGATGCATTATGCTGCCTACGGCGGCAACATTGAAGGCATCCGCATGACCGCAGGTGGCGGTATCGACATCAATGCCCGCAACCTCGAGGGCATCGCCCCCATCCACGCGGCAGCCGTGTTTTCAGATGTGACCGTTCTCCAGGAAATCGTCGGACTTGGTGGAGACATCCATGCCGTGGACAACATCGGCATGAATGCCTTGCATTACGCAGCGGCATTCGGGAACCGCGACAAGCTCGAATGGATCCTTGCGCAAGCCCCCGAACTCAATGTCGCCGCCAACAATGACTATACGCCACTGGATATCGCGCGTTTGTCTGAAAATCAAGAGGGCACCATCTACCTCCAACGCAAGGGTGGCAAATATTCCGTTTACCGCCATCAAGAAATGGTGAATGCGATCCAAACGCGTCAGCACGACGCCTTGCGCTTGGTACTTACGGACGGCGCGGACCCCAATCGCAAGGTGGATGAATGGCCGCTGCTGATCGCGGTCATGGCTGGCGATCATACCTCCACCGAGCTCCTGCTTGCTGCCGGCGCAGACATCGCACGCGTGAGCAAGGGCGGAAAAGGCCCTTTGGATATTGCACTGGAGAATGGCAATCCCGGAATTGCACTTTCGCTCCTGAAAAAAGGCGCAAAACCTCAAACCAAACATTTGATGGCCTGCCTCGATCAATTGGCGGGAAAACCCTGGGAACCTGCCACTTGGATTGACCTGGCAAAGGTCATTGCAGTTGCCCTTCCCAACGTGGACAGTGCGGGCGGTGCGATGGAAATTCCTGCCTTGCATTATGCCGCCTACCTCGGTCAAGAGGAAATGGTCGAAACCCTGCTCAAAGCTGGGGCCGATGTCAATTCCCGCGATGTGCAGGGCTGGACGGCGCTTCACTGGACAGCCATGAAGCGCGACCTCTTGCGCCTGCATTTGGAAAAACTGCGGATTGCTGAAAAACTCCTGCTTGCAGGTGCGGAAATCAACACAAAAGCCAAGGCAGCTAAAAAACTGCCGCATGTCGGCGCCTACCTTGCCAAACGTGTTCCTGCCAACGCCACGCCGCTCGACGTGCTCGCCTACGCACCTCCAAAGGATGCCGACTTGACCGAATTGTTCACCGAAAAAGGTGGTATCTCGGGCATTACGGCGGTTGATGCTTGTAAGAATGGCATCGTGCTGCTCGAAGCGAAGGAAATGCAAGCGGCACAGCTTGACTTCGGCAAGGCCATCGTGCTCGATCCCAAGATGTTTGAGGCCTACCTCGGACGGGCACGTTGCCTCAGCATGCAAAGTTTGTATGCCGAGGCGGAACGCGACCTAAACTTTGCCATCCAATTGAATCGACAGTATGCGGAGGCCTATCTCTACCGTGCCAAAACCCGCATCGAATTGGAAAAATTCAGTGAGGCCAACGCCGACGCCACCTTGGCCCTGGAAATGGGACACCCGGACCATGGCCAATGCCTTTATTGGATGGGCAAGGCCAAATTGCGGCTGGACAAGCGCGACGAAGCCTGCGCCGAATTTTACGAATCCGCCAAATTGGGCTACGCAGAAGGCATCACAGCCGTCAAACTGTATTGCCGAAAGGGAAATTAGCCGTTGCGCGGCTTGCGGCAGGGCTTGTTTTCCCGGACCTGCACGAGGTCATTGCCATTGACCAATGCTTTTGTTTCCTGCACAAAAGCTGCACGTTGCAAGGGTTTCAAGGTCGCCAAATCGTAGCAATAATCGACCTCGCCTTCACGGCCCCAACCTACCTTTTCAGCAACAAGTTTGACTTTGTTACGGGTTTCAAATCCGGCAACAAACTTCTCAAACTTCTCTTTTGCCTTGTAGTCGGTTCCGGCACCAATGCTGATGAAGGAGACGGTCAAACGTGTGGCGGTCACGATCGGATCCGGATTCACCTTTTTACCGTTGTCGGAGGTTGTCGCGTTGGGATCGGAGGCCACAACGGCAGGGGAATCGACTGGTACGGGCGGCACATCAGCCACTTCGACGGAATCGATCAGGACCTCCTTGGTCGTGTCAGCGGCAGCCGTTTGGGTGGAATCTGTACCCGCAGTTGTCGTGGTGGAGGTCTTTGTGCAGCCGGCGAATACCGCTGCTGCAAGCATCAGGATCGGGAATAACTTTTTCATTGTAGGAGTTCTGATAAATCAATGCGTGAGGATGACTTTTTTGGATACGAAGTTGCTGCCATTGGAAATGTGCAAGAAATAGATGTCACTTGGCATCCTGCTCAAATCCAATTCGAAGGGAAAAGACTTCACACTTTCTTGACGCAGCACCTCTACGCCCATGGCATTAAAAACGGCGATGGTCGCATTGCGGGGAACAAAATCCTTTGACTGCAGCGTAAAAACGCCTGTACTCGGATTGGGGCTCACAGTGAACCTGTCTGCATTCCAGGCATTGGTCACTGCTGCGATGCCGGTGCAACCTGGCGAGGACAACAATCCCGAACGGTCGCCATTCAAGGCAGCACGCATTCTGTTTTTCTGACCGAAGGTGAACATGTTCATGCAATTGTCATCGACATAATCCATGTAGTTCATGTACATCTCGCCATCGGCACCCGTTCCGCAGGCATTGAAGGCATTGTAAGGAAAGGTGGGGCATCCGTAGTTGGATTCTTCGGCAGGCTCGGTATCCGCCACGAGGTCATCGCCACAGAAGTCATCGCCCCAAATGTGGGAAAGGTTGAGCCAATGCCCGATTTCGTGGGTGCCTGTGCGGCCCAAGTTGGCTGGCGAAGTTGCGGTTCCGATGCTGCCAAATGCTTTGAAGTCAATCACAACACCATCAAAGTCGGGATCGGTTGCGAGTTCTGAAGGGAAGGTGGCATAACCATAAAGGCTGCTTCCGAGGTTGCAGACCCAGATATTGAGGTAATGGGTAGGGTCCCAATTGTCTTTGCCGCCAAGGGAGGTGAACTTCACATCGTCCAGGTTGGGATCAGAAAAAAGGCCATGCGTTGTGCTTGTGCGGGTGATGCCCGTGGTTGCATTGCCACTCGGATCGACTGCTGCGAGGCAAAATTCAATTTGTGAATCGGCAGTATTGGGCCAAAATGCATGACCAACCGGTACGGAGTCTGGATTCAGCAAGCGAAAATCTTCATTCAGGGAGACGATTTGCGTTTGAATCTGGGCATCGGAGATGTTTTGATTGGTGTTGTTGTACACCACGTGCACGACGACGGGGATCGTGATGATCGCCTGTGTCTCTTCTGTATTTCCGTGGG
The DNA here is from genome assembly GCA_016718825.1 of Bacteroidota bacterium. Classification (NCBI taxonomy): domain Bacteria; kingdom Pseudomonadati; phylum Bacteroidota; species Bacteroidota bacterium. Next base: position 136,647 of record JADKCL010000012.1, read on the forward strand.
TAGCGATCCAGTTTTGTGTTGCCAATTCGGATTGTTGCTTGCGCTCCAAGGCGGCAGGGTCCTTGATCAGGGTCCGTTGCCAAATGTCCATGGTTGCACATTTGTGTGCTTGGGCATTCACCTGTGTGAAAAGGGTGGACAAGGCGGCGAGGAGGAGTAAATGTTTCAGTTTCATTCCTGTTGATTTGGAGGGTGAATCATGTTTCGACCGCGATTCGGTGAAACGGCTTGGAAGTTATGGAGATTTTGGGGGAAATCAATGGAGCGGGGAGCACGGCGAAGACATTACGAATATCAAAGGCGCCGGATAGAATGCCTTGGTTGCAAGGTAAGACAGCTGTTCACAGGATCCGTTCAACAGGCGGCTCCTTCGGAGCGAACAACGTGACTTTAACGATTTTCACCGGAGGCTATCCCGATTGCTCGCTTGTACTTCCTCTTCAAAGGCACGGCTTCGCGTTCTCGGGACTCATTGATAGGCCTTCGGGCGACATTGAACCGAGAAGTCCAAAATAGCATCACAATAGGCATACCGAGACCTTAGAAAGAAACAGTTGAGGGCGTGCAGGAAATATGACCAATGACAGGTGTGATGCGATTGCCGAGACATTTGAAAATTCCATTCAAAGCATGCCACGGATGACGAAGTCGGCCAGGGCCATGATGGACATCATGGGGTTGATGCCTGCGCTTGTGGGCATGAGGCTGCCGTCGGCGACGTAGAGGCCTTTGAAACCGCGGACTTGTCCGCTAGGGTCGACGGGGTGGCGCGCTGCATCGCTGCCCATCGCGCAGGTGCCCATTTGATGCGCGGTGAACAAGGCAAATTGATTCGCCTTCCAGCCCCAAGTGTGCATGTTGCCCAGCCAAGCCTCCGCCGACATCTTGCTCGTCTTGACCTTGTAGGTGCGCGGCGTGGCATGGGGAAATGTTATTTCATTTGCCCCTGCCGCGCGGTGGATTTCGAAGGCTTTTTTCATCCCCGTCAACATGTGGTTCCGGTCGTAGTCGGCCAATCGGTAATCCACGACAGGAAAACCATCTTTGTCCAACAAAACACGTCCGCCGAATTTATCCCGGGTGAGCACAATAAACGCCGCCATGTGGGAAGCCGTCGCCAAGGTCGACTTGTGGCGACCGGGAGTTTCCCAAGCCAAGGACATTGCCCCGACGCCCGGATGCAAGGGCGGGGTTTCGACCCAGAATCCATAATTGCCATCCATCTGCAAATGCTCCTTGTTCACGGCACTCATCATGACGCCCAACCAAGGGTTCATCGGCGCATCGTAAGTCCCCGTGACGCCGACGGTGGGATGGAAAAAGAGATTCTGCCCGATACCCCCATGTTGGATGCCGCTGCGCATCAGAATCGCGGGTGTGTGAATGCTGCCTGCTGCCAAAACCACACGTTTGGCCTTCACCGTTACATTCACTTGCTTCCCTCCTTCCAAGTTGACTGCGGCTTTTACGCCTTGTGCCTGCCCTTGGGCGGTCATCACGGTTTTGACCTCCGCTCCTACCACAATGCGCGCCCCTTTGTCTGCGGCGCGCTGAATGTAGGTGCTCAATGTCCCGCGTTTGTTGCCCCGGCGGCAGCCCATACCGCAGTATCCGCAGCTGTCGGTGCCCGGATGCAGCGCACAACCCTCGACATTTCGGGCAATCACTTCCACCCGTTCGCCGAGCTTCTCTGACCCTCTCCACAAGGCTTGGTTCTGCGGATTGTGCGGCGAATTTTGGGTATTCACGTGGAAATCGGCGTTGACGCGGTCCATGGACTTGCGGTATTCGTCCTTGGTGGCAAAGGCTAGGCCGTGGTCCTTGGCCCATTCTTCCAAAACATAATCGGGCGTTTCGAAGGCACCCGTCCAGTTGATGGTCGTGCCGCCGCCGAGACAGGATCCTGCGAATATGGTCACGCCGCCATCCTTGGTTTGGAAGGCTCCCTGCTTGTCGTAGGTCTTGCGGATCATCTCGGCTTCGTGTTCGGTAAATTCTTCTCCGCTGAGGAAGGGACCTTTTTCTAGGAGAATCACGTCCAAGCCCGATTCGGCCAATAAGCCTGCTGCCAATCCACCGCCTGCGCCGCTGCCGACGATCACCACATCGCAGGTCAACTCGGTGTCTTGGGTGATTTGCAAGGGCTTGATGCGGGCTTTGGGACCTGCCACGGAACCGAAGGCACCGCTGTATCCATTCGGCCCCCAAGTCGGATTCTGATGGTTTTGATGGCTACCGTAATGCAGAAACATGGTGAGTTTCTTGAGGGTGCCGTAGGCCTTGCGCAGCAGGTTGAAACGGCTTCCCATCCATTTCTTGAGAATTTCCACCCTGCGTTCCAAGGGCATTTCCCTGAATTTTGCCCAGCTGCCGCCAAACCAAAGCCCAGCAATTTTGGAATCCAACAAACCCAGCAACTGCCGGAATTCCTGCTGTTCGGCGGGACTTTGGGCTTCCATGAGGTCGAGAATCTGTTGCGGCACGTTAAAATCTGCCGGTGTTGCGGCCCAATAAGCCTTGTCGCCTCCTTCGGGGGCTTGCAATGCCGGGATCAGGGTTTCACAGGCGGCCTCAAGGGCGGCGCGCTGTGCGGGGGTTACTTCAAAAGCCATCAGGAGCAGAGATTATGGAGCGAATGTAAGGGATTGTCTGAATCAGAATTTACAGGATTCACAGAATTTTCAGGATTGCGCTTTGGATTGAATTATAACGTGTCGAGGCGGCGGCGTCCCGCCGCAACGCCGATGCTGCGGCCAGCCTCTGGCTGGGGAATTCGGGTTTTGGGTTTGGGGCGGAGGAGCTGGCTTTGCCGATTTGGGACCAGAAGCTTAAGCATCTGGCAATTAGCTTCGCTGATCTGAAGATTCATACAATGTTAGTTCCGTGATCGGGTTGGTTCTGAAATTAGCTTCGCTGATCTAAAGATTGAGTCATTGTTGGTTGTATGCATTGTTGTTCGCGCCGAAGGTGCAGTTCCCGAGAATCGGGGCCACGGGCGGAAGCCCGAGGTTGGGTGGCCCCCACGGTTATCTGCTTCTGTGGCGACTGTTTGGGTCGGCGCAAAAGCGGGGTTTGTGGCTTTGCTGCGGAGGGATTATTGGTGGCGGCTTGCCGCCTTTTTTGTGGCCTCTCCCCTGGCCCCTCCCCATCGCTGCGCTTTTGGGGAGGGGTAGGCAGCTGGCTTTTGGAGAGGGGAATTGGTCGGCTTTGCCGTCTGGGAGGCGTCGGCGTCTCGCCGAAACGCCGATGCTGCAGCCAGCCTCTGGCTGGCGAGCTTGAGGAAGCAGTTCAAGGACGAGCGGTTGGCGGTGCCGATTTGGGACGAGGCTTGCCTCGATTGTATGAACAATAGTTTTGGTGGAGAGCGCATGTTTGGCGGGGGATTGGCGGGGATTTGGCGTGCATTGCAGCACTCTTGTAGCAGGGTGGTTGGCGCTTCTAGGCGCTTGGATTGCAATCTGGGATGGCTTGATCGGTGGGTTGCCTAAAGGTCCGCCTGCGGCGGATGACAATTATTGGTGTTGCCTTGGCGTCTGCGACGCTTGGGCGTGGCGTTGGGAAATGGGTATCCTGGCCGAGGGCGGTGGCCCCGGCTATGGGATTTTGGCCTTTGCCTACGGCGATCTAAAGATTCAGGCCTTTTGTGAAAATTGTGGTTTTGGGCTTATTGCTTGCGGAGGGGTGGGGATTCCTTTTTGGGGAATAGCTTGGCTAGGGCGGCTTGGAGGAATTGCTTTGGGTCTTGGTGACGCATTCTGCCGTCGGATAGGGTTTTGGGATTGGGGACAGCGTGATGGGTGGCGTGGCTGGTGGCAGTGTGAGGTTGAGTGTGAGACAGATTCTTCGCTGCGCTCTGAATGACGATAGGCTTCGCGTGGGGCATGAAGCGCTGCGATTCTGACGATGCCGTGTTGGTGATGTTGGATTGTGCGGCGACCAACTGTGCGGATTTCGCGCCATTCTATAAAAATAGCTGTGAGGTGGTTGCGGGTTTCATCGACTGCTGGAATGGGGAGGGTGATGCCTTCTTTGGGGAAAAATCGATGGGGATCCAATCGCTGGGGTCGGACCATTTGGTTTGGATGCTGCTGCTGTTTCTGGTTTTGACGTCTTGGCGTTGCCATTGTTTGAGGATGGCATTGTAGAAGACGTCCTTGATTTCGGTCTGGCGGATGTGCAGGCGGAATTCTAGTCTTGCGTTTCCGTGGACGGGGATGGCATTGGCGGCGTTTTGTAGACCGGTGATTTTTATTGCCGTTGGGTTGTGCTGCGGGCCCATCGGGGTCATGTGGACTTTGGCGGATGGGGCTTCCGGGCCGCTGAGGTCGAGGCCTTTGAGGGCCGGGGCGATGTCGCAAAATTGGAACTTGTCGACGTAGGGCAGCTGTTCGCCGACGATGTGGACTTTGTTTCTATTGGGTGCGCGGCGAATGCGGCTGGTGAGCAGGTTTTGGGGATAGGCCCGGAAAATGGGGCCTAGCGGGTCATCGGGGCCGCTGGCTTGGAGTCCGGCATAGATTTGTCCGGCCATTTTGGCTGCGCCTCCGAATTCCATCCGGTTGTCGTGGTAACGCTGGGTGGCGTTTTTGACCTGGATTCTGTCGGGTGCGAGGTGGACAATGTTTTTGTTGTCCCGGACGCGGAAAATGAGGTTTTGGAGTTTACCGGAGAGCAAGATGGGGCCGTGTGCTTTTGCCAATTTACGTATTGTAGGTGGATTCGATTGTTGAATATACGCAATTTCTGGATCAGAATTTACAGGATTTGCAGAATTTTCTGAATTGGGGATTTGTGGACTAGGGGTTGGCTTTGCCTTTGGGGTGCCGGCAGCTGAAGGCAACCGGAAATTGATCCATTAGCCGTTTTGTGATCGGGTAGGTTTTGAAATTAGCTTCGCTGATCTAAAGATTGAGTCATTGTTGGTTGTGTGCGTTGCTATTCGCGCCGAAGGTGCCGTCTGTGGGTAGCCTCGGGCGGGAGCCCGAGGTTGGGTGGTCCCCACCGTTTTTTCGCTTTGGCGGCGACTGGTTGGGGTCGGCGGCAAAGCGGGGGTTTGCGGCTTTGCTGCGGGGGGGATTTTGCTGGCGGCTTTGCGCCATTTCGTTGGCCTCTCTGAACCGTCCTGAAAAAACCTTACAGGTTTTACAATAATCCTGATTTGGATTTACACTTTGAAAGAACGTCCTGAAATAGCTTTTCAGGTTGAGGTTTCGTCCTGGATTGGGTTGTCTGCTTGGCAATATTAACCAATTTCATTCAAACCTGCCTGGCGGTGTGGAGGGCGGCAGCGCCTCCGCCATGGGAGCTTTGGTTGGTCGCTTTTTCCAATGCTTTTTCAGGACTCCAGAACTAGCGTGGGCTTGTTCCGGGGTCATGTTATCGCAACTGGTATGAGGCCGACGATGGTTGTAGACTTCTACTGCCTTGATCAGCTTTGCCATTGCCTGTTGGTAGTTTTTAAAGGTTGCTCCCATTCCCAGTTGCTCCTTGAATGTCCTGTTGATGCGCTCGGCAATTGCATTTTCGTATGGATTTCCCTTTTCCGCCATACTGATCGCAATGCCTTCGTTTTGAAGTACTTCCACATAATTTGCGCAGCAATATTGGATGCCGCGGTCGGAGTGGTGAATCAATGGCTGCTCAGGATAAGCCCGCTGGCTCAGCGCCATGCGCAAAGCCGCGACTGCGCCCCTGGCCTCCAGGCGGTGGCTCAGGTTGAAGCCCATTACTTTTTTTGAATATGCATCGGTGATAATAGACAAGTACAAGAAGCCGTTTTGGGTTCGGATGTAGGTGATATCGCTGACCCAGACTTGTTCAGGACGATCAATTTTCATGTTTTCAATGAGATTGGACCATTTACGAAAGTGGTGATTGGAATCGGTGGTGTGCACATAGTGCCTCCTGGGGCGAATGAGCATATCGTGCTCAGCCAGTAGATCGAAGAGCCGGTCTCTCCCGATTTGAATGTGGTGTTCTGCGAATGCAGGTCCGAGCATTGTCATCAGCGTCCGCGTGCCAAACCTTCCGTCTCCCCGTTCCTTGTCAACGAGTTCCAGAATGAGTTCAGCCCCCAAATTGCGGTCATCCTGATGCCAACGGTGCTACATCGTCCTGAAAACACCTTACAGGTTTCTACAATAACCCTCGATCCGAATTGAGCAGAATTTACAGAATAATACCTTGTGTTGAATTCTTTGTGCTTCTCACCGCCTTCGAATTGTCAGCCCGCCGCTTTGGACTGCTCGCTTGTCACTTTTTGCTTCTTCCAAGACCCACCAATAGACGCCGTAGGGGAGGGTGCTGCCGTCGAAGTTTGGATGGAGACCGTCCATTTGGAGGACTGTGCCGCCGGCGCCGTTGAAAAGATGGATTACAAAGGCGGCGGGGTCGGTGTTGGGTAACCATGTGATTTGCGAGGCGTCGTTTTTGTTGTCGCTGTTGTGCGCGAAACCTTCCTTGGACAAATACCAATTGGGCTAGAGGCGAGGTGCGATTCTTTTGGCTCTAGGTCAGCTTGTTTTGAAGCCGAGTGCATTCAGCATCAACGGCACCAAGAGCGACCATTATCCTTACTTAATCCTGATCACCAAAAGCGGCACCGTGATCCTGCTTGAAACCAAAGACGAGCACCTCAGCAACCCCGAAAATCAAAGCAAATGCCACTTGGGCAACAAATGGCAAGAGCTTGCCGGGGACAAGTTCAAGTACTTCATGGTGTTTGAGCGGAATCCAATTGATGGGGCTTGGACGGTGGATGCCGTGAAGCGGATGGTGGGGATGTTGTGAGGGGGGTGGAGTTGGCGCCCTCAAGACGGTATCACTTCAAAAAGTTCTTCATCTCAAAGCGGTATCGAAGAATTTACCGATCGAATTCCTCATTCTGCTTAGCACTGTCTTGCTTGGGGCTATGCATCCTAGGCATCAATTGGTCGTTGACCACCATGTCACAGGCCTTTGATTCAATTTGGCCATGACTTAATCCTTCCTTTGTCTTCCGCGCGCTGGCGAAAATGGTATTTAGCCTAAATCTAATTGCGGGGATTGGGTGGAGGAAATTGTTATCTCGGAAGCACTACCAATTTGTTGCATTGGGAGCTATGCGGCGATAAAAGTTGAACGAGATAAACGCCAGGAACCCAAGTATCGGTTTGAAATTCAATGTCTGCGGAGGATTCCATCAACTGCCTCGCATAGATGACCTTGCCTGAAAGTGTGGTTACGCGCAAGGTCAAGTCAGGGAGATACCATGAAGTCGGGATCGACAACTTGACAGCGCCGTGGGTCGGGTTGGGGGAGATTGCAAACGATTCTTGTATAGGTGTAGTAATACCTACAAGTGGGGTAAAGGTACCTTTGCGGTATTTGGCTTTCCCCGTTGCATCGTCTTGCCAAACCACATGAATTTGCCCATCGGCGACCGCGACATCGACATTCACTACAGCTGACATGCCACTTCCTACAACAACAGAATCGTAGGTTGCTGGGAAACCATCTTGGATGTTGTTTGTGAAAAGGATGGGGATTTGTACATTCATGTTGAAGTTTTGCCGCCAAACGATGGCTACTGCTGGGCCATCGCTTGCGATGCGTGGAAAATTTTGGGAGGTCACGCCGCTTTGCATCCCAATGATAGGACCACCGATTGCGCCTGTTGCAGCAGAAAGTGAGGCTTTGCTCCAATAAACCAAGGCGCTTCCGCTTTCTTGGCTCATGAAAACAGAATGCAGGGTGTCTTCTAAAATCACCGCATCTGGCCCCGAAGAAGGACAATTCATCAGCATCCAATTCCCTTGGTCGATGGGCATACCTTGTGTAAAACTGCTACCGCCGTTGGTGGAGATGCCCGTCCAAGTATCGCGTACATTGTTGAGATTGTCGCGATAAGACACGCATACATTGTTTCCATCGGCGACAATGGAGCCTGGACAACAATCACAAACGGTGCCACCTGACCAACCGCTAGCAAGGTAATCGGGATTAAAGGATGCTCCGCCATCGGTAGATTTGGCCACTACCCATCGGGCATTGCCAAAGCCTGGATCAAACTTCATATAGGCAATCAATGGATTTCCCTGCGAATCTAGGTCTAGGGTTGGAAAGCGAGACATACTGTCGGCGATGGCATCCACTTGTACGGGGTTGCCAAAGGTCATGCCGCCATCCAATGAACGCAAAATGAACACATGATTGGTATCAATCGCTTCTGGGGTACGTTTCACAACAACAAAAACTGTATCGCCTTGGGCTGCAATGTGAGGCCCCATCCAGGATTGGGTTGCGATGGCGTAACCACTTGGATTCACCTTCATGGGCATGGTAAAAACACTTCCATTCCATCTGGCAATGAAGACAGACTCATCGGAGGACCGCCCCCAGATAACGAGAGGATTTCCATCGCCATCAACAGCAATGCGCGGATGCTGATTGTCGTATGTGTTTTGGGCGATATCCATAGGAGCCGACCACGTAACGCTGGCTTGGGAAAACAAAGAAATCGTAGCGAATAGCAAGGTTGCAAAAGTGAGCATTCGTACCATTGGGAGTTGCAATTTTCTAATTACCTTTTGTACCTAATGAATCAATAGAGTCTCAAGGTACGAAATTTGACTTAAAACACGCGCTATGGCGACGCTCTACATCAAAAACATGGTTTGCAACCGCTGCATAGCTGCGGTGAACAGTTTGATGATTGACTTGGGGTATGTGAATTTCCAAATGGGAATGGGTTGGGTGACTTTGAAGGAAGAGGAATTGCAGCCCGTCCAGAAGCAAGCGTTGATGGAAAGTTTGGAGCCGTTGGGTTTTGAGTTGATCGACGACCGCAAGAGCCGCATCATCACAGCGATCAAAAACCTCATCATTCAAAGGATACAGCATGAAAACCTAGATCAGCAGCGTTTCAATTGGTCAGAAATCATCGCCGAAGCCCTTCATTACGAATATAAATATTTAAGTACGCTGTTTTCTTCAGTGGAAGGTGTGACCATCGAGCATTACATCATTCTTCAAAAGGTTGAAAAAGCCAAGGATTTGATCGTCGATGATGAAATGAGCCTCAGCGAAATCGCAGATCGGTTGGGATACAGCACTGTGGCGCATTTGAGCAACCAATTCAAGAAAATCACAGGAATGCCACCCGGCAAGTTCCGAGAATTGGGGCTGGAACGCGGCAAACCACTGGATTTGGTGGAGTGAAGTGCCCAATTTGGCGAATCTTGCACAACAAATCGAAAATTCTGCAAAGTAGATACGATCCATGCAGTCCAATTTTGCATCATGGATGCATTGTCTGTTTTAGCACCCAAAAATGTGGCCTTCCTGACCAAAGGGATGACCGATATGTACTACATCAACTACTTTTATCAATATGAAATTCAAGACCAATATTAAATGTGATGGCTGCATCGCCACTGTGACACCCATCCTTGATCAAGCAGTCGGTGCAGGAAATTGGAGCGTGGATTTGAGTAGCCCTTGGCGGCTATTGACAATTTCGCAAATCGAAATTTCTCCCGAAGTCATCAAGACCGGGTTGGCAACGGTGGGCTATCAGGCAGATGAAATCAAGGGGCAGGAATAAGGGAATTGGCCTCTAAGTGTCGTATTTATATAATTATGACCGCTTCTCCTTGTAATCGATGGCTCAACCTACATTTGCAGGTAATGGTAAGAATTGCAAAATATGTGATCGCAGCGCACCTATCTTTAAGGTGGCTGGCTGTTGAAGGTGAAGGGAACCTACCACCCAAGCTGCTTGATGGGACTGCCTTGCCACTTTCAGCAATCGTGGACAGCGGCCTCAGTCATAGTCCAGCCCTCCAAGCTGCTGCATTGGAAATAAAGCGACAACAAGACTTGGTGTCATCGGCTGTGAATCTTCCCAATCCTCAAGTCCTGCTTCAAAACACCAATGGCCTTTTTTTCTCATTGGGAGTGCAGCAAAACTTGGATTTCCCCACGGTGTACGCCGCGCAAAAGAAACTGCAGAAAGAAACTGTAACACTTGCAGAGAAATCGCAAGCGGTGGAAATTCAAGACCAAAAGTACCTGCTTCATGTCTATTACATGGAATTGCAATACCGTTTCCTGCTATGGCGCTGGTATGAGTCGCAAGACAGCCTGTTTTCGTTGCTTGCCGACCAAGCACAACGACAATTCACTGCAGGAGAAGTGGATTTCTTGCAGTCTTCCTACGCCAAGGCAGAGGCGGCACAGCGTAATGCTGCATTAATTCAAGCCAAAGGTGAATACTTGGGGATGCTTCACAAAATCCAAAGGCTCACTGGAATCACGAACGATTTCATACCTACGCTTAATGCGTATCACGGTAATCGAAAAATGACCGATCCATCACATCTGTCGGTTGGGAACAATCCCACGCTGGGCCATCTACGGCAGGGCGTTGCTGTAAGTTCGCAAGCATGGCGGTTGGAGAGGAATCGCGCCCTCCCTAGCCTGACAGTGGGCTATATGAACAATGGAGTACGCGAAACGACATTTGGAAACCGAATATATGGTGGAATTGGCATTCCGCTCTGGTTTTGGCAATACAAGGGACGGGTTGCAGCCGCGAAAAAAGAGATTTCGGCAAGTGAATATCAGCTAGAAGCCAAGCAACTGCAATTGAATGCCGATTTGGAGCAAGCCTTGTCGCAAAACCAAGCCCTTACCGATGGACTGAGTGCTTATGAGATGAATGCCTTGCCAAATGCGGATGAACTCAAAAGTGCAGCCAATCGCATGTTTCTCGCTGGACTAGGCACTTATGCCGAGTATTTGCGCACGCTCAACGATGTCGCAAACATTGAGTTGGCCTATTGGGAGACTTGGAAAAATTATCAATTGAACAGTATCTATCTCCAATATCTATGCGGAACACTCTGAATTTTTGGATGTGCACCTTCATGCTCACAGCTTGGATCGCCTTGTCGTTTGCAGTGGTCTATGCTCATGGTGGCGAGGATCACGGCGAAAAGAAACCAACGTCCACAGTCATCCAAGTAGGTTATTATTCCGCCGAGGCCATTTCCGACAAATATGAGGTGTTGATAAAATACGGCTCACTGGAACCAGGCAAAGCGGCTGAATTGACCTTGTTTCTTTCCGATGCCAATTCGAATTTGCCAATCTCAGGAGCGCAACTCAAATGCAGCAATCCTGATGATGCAGCTCAGACATTTTTGTTGACTCCAACAGACAGTGGAATCTACGCCATCCATACCCAATTCAGCAACGGCAGCAAACCCGCCAAAATTCAGATCACCATCGATGGAGCATTGGGGGCAGATTTGATAGAAGTCTCGGAAATCGCCTTTGGCGAGGTGAAGCATCCCGTCGCAGTGGAGGAAAATGCCCCTTCGTGGCTACAATTGAAAAGCATTCTGGCCATTGTTTTGGCCTTGATCTTGGGTTTGGTCGTGGGAATGCTGATCAAGCGCAAGCCCAAAGTAGTGAGGATTGCCACAATTGTCTTGCTGTTAATCATATTCAGTGGCAAACCATTTACCAATGATACAATGGCGCACGGTGGTGAAGATCACAGCAAGGTCGAAGAAACGCATGAAACCACATCTTATTCCAATGAATTTGTCGCACTCAAAGAAACCCAATTCCTCTTTGAAATCGAAACCGCAAAAGTGAATCAAAGTGCTTTGAACAGTTCCTTGGAACTGGTTGGAACCATCGTTCCTACCGCTTCTGGTGCCGCAGTGGTTCAATCGCCACAGTCAGGCATTTTGAAAAGCCTCAACATAACTGTGGGACAAGACGTGCATCAAGGCCAATTGCTTGCGATGGTAGAGCAAACTGTCGATGCCAATACCCAAGTGGGATGGATTACGCAACGCAATGGTTTAGAAGCCGAAGTAGAAGCTGCCAAAAAGAATCTTGACAGGCTGAATTCCATCAAAGACATTGTAGCGGCCAAAGACATTGACGAAGCCCAAAGACGCTACGACACGGCGACGAGCAACCTTGAAGCCTTCCTAAAACTGCTCAGCAAGACAGGTGGCAATAGATTGACATCGCTTTACGCACCGATAGACGGCAAAGTGGAGCTGTTCAATTTCTCTATTGGCTCCACCGTGAATGCAGGACAAGACATTTTCCAGATCACCAATCTTGCCAATGTTTATGTCGAGGCCCAAGTGTATCAAGCCAACTTTGATGCTGTGAAATCGGGCAGCAGCTTTCTGGCAACGACCACAGGTGAATCCCCAAAATCCATCCCTGCAAAATTGGTGACGATGGGGCAGCGCGTCGACGCAAGCAACCAATCACAAAAGGCACTTTTTGAGGTGGACAATGCCCAAGGCATATTCCGGCTGGGTGAATATGTCTCCCTCAACGTAATGCAGGAAGCGGAAGGAACCATTATTGCCATTCCCAATACTGCCTTGGTAGAGTTGAACGGCAAACCCGCAGTCTTCACCAAGTCGTCAGCCGAGCGATTTATGATTCGCTACTTGGAAATTGGAGAAGCGGGTAGTCTGTCCACAATCGTATTGGCTGGAACCGCGTCTGGCGAGAAAGTCGTGACAAGTGGTGCCTATCAACTTAAAATGATGTATCTGAATCAATGAATAATGGAAAATGAATAATGAATAATGGACAAAACTCTCTGTTGCGAAGAACTCATTCTCGATTCTGAATTCTCAATTGAAATAAATATTATGAAAAAGTTTCTCATTCTCTTTACTGGACTTTGCCTATTGGCACTCGTCGGTTGCAATGGCGGCAAGGGTGGCAACGGCAGCGACCAAGATAGCGCCAAGGTGGACTCAAGCCAAGCCCATGCGGACATGGCCCATGATTATACCTGCCCCATGCACCCCAATCAGCACAGCAAAGGTCCAGGCAAATGTCCCGAATGCGGTATGGATATGGTACATACAGACGGAATGAAGATGGAAACGTATTCCATGAAGCATACGACCGTCCCAGCTACGATTGAAGCTGGAAAGCCATTTACCCTTTCCCTCACGCCAAGCATCGTCGGCAAGGAAGGCGAAGCTGTCGCATTGGAGTTGCACCATGAAAAGAAAATCCACCTCATCATGGTGAGCAGCGACTTGTCTTGGTTTGCCCATGAGCATCCTGAATACCAAGCGAGCGGGAGCTATGACCTTTCACAAACCCTGCCTTCAGGTGGCGAGTACTTCCTCTATGCCGACTACATGCCTACAGGCGGAAGCTCCCAATTGGAGAAAATCCAGCTCAATGTCACAGGCAAACCTGCAACCGCCAAGGTGTACAGCAAAGCTCAATTGAGTTCCAAAGTGGGTAGCTACGAAGTGAAGCTGTCCACCGAAGATGGTAAATTCATCAGCGGAGCCACGCAGCATATTTCAGCGACGGTGAGTAAAGGCGGTAAGGCGGTCGATCCCAATTCACTGGAGGACTATCTTGGTGCGAAAGCGCATGTGGTGGTGATCGGGTTGGGAGACAAAGACTATTTGCATGTGCATCCCAATATCGAAGGCATGGCCTTTGACTTGCATGCTTCGTTTGCCAAGGCTGGCATCTACCGTGGTTGGTTTCAATTTCAGGCGGATGGCAAAGTACAAGTCGCTGATTTTGTATTCGATGTGGCACAGGGCGCTGCATCAGACGGCGATGGCCACGACCATGAACACAGCGATGGTCATGCAGAGCATGAACACGGTGAAGATGGGCATGAGCATTCCCATTGATTGAATTGTATTGCATTGTGTTGTAGAGATGCGATGATTCGCGTCTTTACAACACAATGAGATAGGAAATAATACATCGATTCTGTCCTCTTCATAGAATTATGCTCAATCGACTGATACAGTTTTCCCTGCACAACCGCATGTTTGTCGTTGCCACGGCGGCCTTGTTGTTGGTATATGGAGTCTATACATTCCTGCAACTGCCAGTCGATGTATTGCCCGACCTCAATCGGCCGCAAGTCACGATTTTCTTGGAGGCTAATGGGATGGCGCCCGAGGAAATCGAGACACAAGTCACGACCCCCGTCGAGGTTGCGCTCAACGGTGCCCCCGCGTGGAGCGTGTGCGTAGTGCATCTTCCATTGGGATCGGGTTGGTTTTTGTAGAATTTGACTGGGAAACAGACGTTTTCAAGGCGCGACAATTGGTGGCTGAGAAGCTGCAAACCGTCCAATTCCCCGGAGGAATTACACCCGTAATGGGGCCTGTGAGCAGCATTATGGGGCAGATCATGATGATTGGTGTTTCGGGCGACACGACCTCCCCAATGGAATTGCGCAGCCTTGCAGATTTTACCATTCGCAGACGGCTCATGAGCATCAAGGGCGTATCGCAGGTGATTCCCATCGGTGGCGAGCGCAAGCAATTTCAAGTCCTGATTTCAACGGCGCGTCTGAAACAATTTGGGCTATCGCTCAATGCCGTGGATGAAGCACTCCGACTCACCAATGGCAATACGACGGGTGGCTTTGTGAATCGCAATGGAAGCGAAGTTTTGATTCGCAATATCGGACGGGCAGAGAATCTTGAAGACTTAAAAGCTACGGTAATCCGCAACCAACAAGGGCTTTCCGTCTTGCTGAGCGATGTTGCAGAGGTAAAGCTTGGCGGTGCAGTCAAGCGGGGAGATGCCAGCATCAATGGCAGACCATCGGTAATTTTGACGGTGGAAAAGCAGCCTGGCGCATCCACTGTGGAGCTTACGGATGCCGTGGAGAATGCCGTCGCTGAATTGCAGACTTCCCTCCCAGCCGATGTAAAACTCAACACCAAGATTTTCCAGCAAAAGAGCTTCATTGTCAATGCCCTCACCAATGTTGAGGAAGCATTGCGTGACGGCTTTGTTCTGGTTGTGATTATCCTGTTGCTCTTCCTTGCCAATTTCCGCACGACCATTATTACGCTCACTGCCATCCCCTTATCGCTTGTAATCACAGCCCTCATTTTCAAGGCATTTGGCATTTCCATCAATACCTTGACGTTGGGTGGATTGGCCATCGCCATTGGAGAATTGGTGGATGATGCGATTGTGGATGTGGAAAATGTCTATCGGCGTCTCAGGGAAAATCGCCTCAAGGAACAGCCATTGCCCACGATGCAAGTGATTTATGAAGCGAGTAGTGAGGTGCGCAATTCCATTGTTTATGCGACGATCATTGTGGTCTTGGTATTTTTGCCGCTCTTTTATTTGCAGGGAATCGAAGGCAAGATATTTGCGCCACTCGGCATTGCTTACATCACATCCATCTTGGCCTCGTTGGCGGTTTCGCTTACAGTCACTCCCGCACTTTGCAGCTATCTATTAGGTTCGGAAAAAAAAACCACGGACAAGATTGCAATTTGGCCCAGGATCAAGCGTTTGTTCACCAAAAAGAAACTTTCAGAGGAAGCCAAATCTGGATCTGAACCGCACCACGACACACGTTTCGTAAGATGGCTCAAGCGCCAAGACCGTAAGCTGCTTCATTGGTCATTGGACAATCCAATTCCGATTATTGTAGTGGCCATTGTGCTGATTTTGGGCAGCATATCCATTGTACCATTTTTCGGGACGGAATTTTTGCCACCGTTCAACGAGGGTTCGTTCACAATCAATCTGTCCACTGCCCCAGGCACGTCCTTGGAAGAAAGCAATCGCATCGGGACAGCGGCTGAAAGGCTAATCTTGCGCGTCCCCGAAGTGCAATTTGTGAGCCGTCGCACGGGGCGGGCCGAATTGGATGAACATGTGGAGCCTGTGAGCAATTCGGAGATCGAGGTGGAAATCAAGGAAGATACAGAGCGAGATCGGGCGGCTATTTTGACGGATATTCGAGATCAACTTGCGCTGCTCAAAGGCGTCTCAGTCAATATCGGGCAACCCATTTCACACCGCCTAGATCACTTGCTCTCAGGTGTGCGGGCGCAAGTGGCGATCAAAATATTTGGAAACGACCTTGCAGAGTTGCGGCAAGATGCGCTCAAGGCACAGACCATCCTCCAAACCATCCCTGGCGTGGTCGATGCGCAGGTGGAGAAACAGGTTTTGGTGCCACAGTTGCAAATCAAGATTGACCGCTTAGCCCTCCAGCGCTACGGCCTTCAAGCTGGAAAGGTGGCCGAAGACCTCGAAATCTTTTACAATGGCAAGGTCGAGGGGCAAATATTTGAGGGCCAGCAAGCCTATGATGTCTTGCTGCGCAGCACGGACGAAGGCCGCACCAACCTTGCCGCCATTCGCAACACTATGGTGGATCTACCAGATGGTTCGCAAGTTCCACTGCATCAAATTGCGGCGATTACTTACAACCCTGCCCAAAACAGCATCTACCACGAAAACACTCAACGACGTATCGTAATCAGTTGCAACGTACAGGGCCGTGACCTCGGCAGCACCGTCAAAGAAATCCAAGAACGGCTTGGAAAGGAATTGAACTTGCCCAAAGGCTATTACATCAACTACGGTGGCCAATTTGAAAGCCAACAATCAGCTTCGCGTCTTATTCTGATTCTCAGCATTTTTTCTCTATTGGGAATCTTTGTCGTGCTGTATGCCCACTTCAAATCGGGCCGCATCGTCGCGCAGGTGATGCTCAACATTCCGCTCGCTTTGATCGGGAGCGTGATCGCAGTAGTACTAACGGGAGGCACATTTTCCATCGCCACTTTGGTAGGCTTTGTGACCCTCACGGGCATCGCCTCTCGCAATGGAATCATGATGATCTCGCATTACATTCACCTGATCCAGCACGAAGGCGAGGTTTTTGGGAAGGAAATGATCATCCGAGGTTCGGTGGAAAGATTGGTTCCCGTGATGATGACCGCCATGGTGGCTGGTCTCGCTCTGATACCGTTGACTTTGGATGCAACGGCTCCTGGCAAGGAGATTCTCTATCCCGTGGCGACCGTAATATTGGGTGGATTGGTTTCATCGACCTTGCTGGATATTGTCGTGACGCCGGTTGTGTTTTGGGTTTTTGGGAGAAAGGCGATGCAGAGGGTTATGGTACAGTCTTCATTGCAGTCGGATGAAAGCTGAGGTAGCGGGACGGAGGGGTTCGCAAAATTGTTTTCTCTCCCGTTCGCTCGGATATGTTTTTGAAATCGGATCGAATATGCTTCAAAAATTAATGAAAATTACGCTTGTCTGCAAATTGTTGCTTCTCTCGGTTGTGGGCGCTCAGGCGCAGAGGTTATCTGAGCCATGCTATTTTGACCATTATCAACAAGAGAATGAGGCAGCATACAACGTGCCGAAAGCATCATCACCACCTCGCTGAAAAATTTGGGGCTCGCTGCGCGCTCGATGCATGGGACCAAAACCATACCTGTCGTGGTGCATATCATCCACAACGGTGGCACAGAAAACATCTCTGATGCCCAGGTGTTGGGGCAAATTGAGGTGCTGAATGAGGATTTTCGCAAGCTCGCAGGCACCAATGGCGATGGGTATGGTGTCGATACAGAGGTCGAATTTTGCTTAGCAAAAATTTCTCCCGATGGGAATTGCACAGATGGAATCGTGCGGGTACAGTCCATACTCACCAACCACTTGACCTATCAGCGTGCCCAATTGAAACAACTCAGCTACTGGGACAATACCAGGTATCTCAATATGTATGTGGTCAAAAGCATCAACGGTGGCAGCGGTATTGCTGGCTATTCCTCGTTTCCAGGTGGGCCGCCCGATGAAGATGGCATCGTGGTAAGGCATAACTATTTTGGGAAATCGGGAACGTCCGCTACGGGCACCAATGGCCGTACGACCACACATGAGATCGGCCATTGGTTTGGATTGTACCATACATTCAACAATGGCTGCGGAACAGATACCTGTACAGATGGCGACTACGTATGCGATACGCCACCAGTTGCCAATCCCAATTTTGGATGCCCGACCATCAATAGCTGCTCCAATGACCTGCCTGACGTGAATGATCAGATCGCAAATTACTGTGACTACTCCGACGATGCCTGCAAAAACATGTTTACCGCAGGGCAAAAGGACCGGGTGCATGCCACGCTTGCCAGCTTGCGCTCGGTGATTTGGAGCGACTCCAACCTTGTAAGCGCGGGCTGTGACTCCAACTACGTTGCGCCTAGCACATGTCCACCAATTGCCGATTTCACCACATTCCAAACTTCGATCTGCGTGGGCAGCAGCATTACCTATTATAGCCGGTCGCTTAACAATCCCGACTCACTCTCTTGGGCCTTCCCAGGCGGAACGCCCTCGACATCGACGTCAAACAACCCCTCCGTCACTTATACTTCGATTGGCACATATTCCGTTTCCTTGATTGTATCTAATGTACTCGGAATCGACACGCTTGAGTTTGTGAATTATGTGACTGTGCTTACGCCGCAAGTGGGATTGATCACCTCTTGGGCGCATGGCTTTGAAAATTCCAACTTCCCGAGCAATGGATTGATGATTGACAATCCGGACAATGGTATCACGTGGGAACGCACGACCGATGCAGCCATAGAAGGAGTCGCATCTGCCAGGATTCAAAACCTCATCAATACCAACTATGGCCAATCAGACGCCCTGCTGCTCCCCCGCATGGATTTCACGACATTGCTCACGCCGATCAAACTTGCATTTAAGTGGGCCTATGCACGCAGCGACCCCAACTATAGCGACGAGCTCATCGTGCTCGTATCCAGCAATTGCGGCACGACTTGGACCCAAAAGTTTTACCGGACAGGTGGCGGCTTGGTGAGTGCTCCCACGCAGACGACCTTGTTCATCCCCAATAATACCCAATGGAGGTCTGCACTGATCGACCTCAGCACCTATGCCCCGAGCGATCATGTGGACATCAAGATCGTCAATGTAACCGATGGCGGCAATGCGCTCTATATCGATAGCATCGATTTGAGCGGGTCATTGCCAGTAAATTTGGACGCGGCCAGTATCGAAGCACAACTTGTGCTCTATCCAAATCCCGCGTCGCAGACGCTCCAAGTAAGATTGGACACCCCGAGTCCAGAACCAATCAAGGAGCTTGTGATATTGAATGTACTTGGGGCTGAAATGGTAAGGCTACAAGACATCGATCAAGGGACAGTGTCGATTCCCGTAGCCACATTGGCTCCGGGTGTCTATTTCGTAAGTGTGTGCACAGCCGATCGATCTCTTCGGCGACGGTTTGTGAAGAATTAGGAATCGGGGTTTGGGAGTTTTATTGCATGGAATATTGAGTTTTCAGAGAACGATGACCTTTACGTATGGCCTTTTTAAGTTAGATAATTATGACATGATTCCTTGATCAACGGCCAAACATACTAACTTGAAGCTCACTTAGTGATTCAACGATGAGAAAAGTTACGCTACTGCTCGCATTTGCCGCTTATACCTTATTTCCCACTTTTTTCTGCTTTGGGCAGACAACGGTTGGGGACAGTCTTTTTGACGACAACACAGTGCATTCCATTTACATGACCTTTCCGCAGGGCAACTATTGGAGTTTGCTGGTGAGCAACAAGGCCTACGATGATGCCAATGATTCCTCGACTTATATCCCGGCCGGCGTCGTCTTTGATGGGCAGTCGCTCGACTCAGTCGGCATACAGTTCAAGGGCAATTCTTCTTATTACAACTACCCTGGAAACAAGAAGCCTTTCACCCTTTCATTCAATGAATATGTCTCCGGCCAAAAGATGTATGGATTAAAAAGCCTTAACCTCAACAATTTGTACCAGGATCCCTCATTTATGCGGGAGAAGATGTTTCTGGATTTTTGTAATGCCCAAGGCATCCCTGCACCAAGGGCAAACTATGTGCGGCTTTATATCAACGGCGATTATTGGGGTCTCTATATCGCTGTGGAGCGGATCCAAAAGTCATTTTTGAAAGATCGGTTTGGAGACAACGAGGGCAACCTTTTCAAAGGTGACGGCCCAGGTGCATCTTGCGCCGACCTGCGCTACCACGGGACCATCAATTCTTATTACAACTGCTACACCCTCAAAACCAATGAAACCGCCAATGATTGGACTGATCTGATCAATCTCACTGCACAAATCAACAACATGAGTGCCAGCCAGTTTATGGATTCAGTTGAAGCAGTCCTCAATACCAATTCCTTCATCAGTGCTTGGGCCGCCTACAATATTTTTGTGGATTTTGATTCCTACCCCTACCGCTTCATCCACAACTATTATCTCTACCACGATACGGTCTCAGACAAATTTCAATGGATTGTTTGGGATGCGAGCACGGCCTTTGGGATGGATGTGCCGATGACGGTATCGCAGATAGAAAACATAAGTGTGCTGTATCTCTCACCTCCTGCGACTGCACGTCCATTGGCGGATAAGATGCTCAATGACAGCATCTACAAAGATACCTACCTCCAATACGTCTGCCGATTTGCAAACAATTATTTTCTGCCTGTGGTGCTAAATCCCAAGATCGACGATTTACGCAACCGCGTTCAAAGCTGGGTGTATGCAGATTCGCTCAAGATGTACTCCGATCAGAACTTTGACCAAAATATCAACAATACCATCACGATTGGCAATCTTGATTTCCCTGGCCTCAAGTCATTCATCGCCAACCGCAGCGCAAGCATCCTCGCCGAGCTTGGCACGCTGGGCTATACAAATTGCCCATTGGCAGTTGGTTTGGCCGATCAAGGTAAGGGAGGAAAATTGGGCATCATGGTTTCCCCCAACCCGTCAAGTGGCCAAGTGAGCATGCGGATTTCAGGCAAACAATTGGACGTGGTTGATCTCCAAGTTTTTGACATTCATGGGCGATTGGTTTTGCAGTCAAAGCTGGAAAACGAAATCTCCAATATTGAGCTCAAGCAGCCTGTGGGCGTCTATTTTGTACGTTTGCAGCAAGGGTCGGAGCTTGCAACACAAAAGATCATCATTCGATGAGTGAAAATGGCGATGCATTGCAGGCTGTAATTGGTAAGTACCGAGCCGATGCCGAGTCGGTTTACAATACTTGGTTTGTGAACAATGAAGACCGACTGAAGGCGTTTCGCTCAATCCGTCGGGGCGTGCAGCAAGTAATCATTGACATCAAGGAAAAAAAGTTCCCCAACGATTTCAAAGGCAGCTCGTTGGAGTTTGTCTTGTCGTGCATCGCGGAGCAAAAGCAGGTTTTTGTAGGCGTGGCCCATCCATTTTACTGGAAACCAAAGTTGCGCATCCCCGACATCTATGAAAATGAGAAAAACAAGCAGGCTTTTGGGCAGTTTTTGGAAAATTGCCTTCCTTACAACGCCAAGGAAGAAACGATTCTAAAGGAAATCATCAAGCTCGATCAGCTCAAGATCAAGGGCTTGGGGCCAGCGGTGGCGAGCATTTTGTATTTCTTGCACCCCACCATCATTCCTCCCTTCAATACGGCCATCATCAATGGGTTCAACGCTTTGTTCCATGACAACAAGAAACTCGGCTCGTGGACCGAGTATCTGAAACTGCGTGAAACCTTGATTGAAACCAATGAAAAATACAAGTCCACGCTCTCCAATGATCTCGGTGCTATTGCGGGACTGCTTTTTGAGGTCGGTGCGAAGAAAATGATCTTGACCGACGAGCGTTTTATCTCGCAAGACGACAAAACCAAGTATGAGGCGCAGGTTGCAAAACGCCACAAGGAAGTAACTACTGAGCAATTGGAAGAGGATCTGCATACGGAAATGCAGTACCATCTCTTGAAAATCGGGCATAGCCTGGGCTACGATGTCATTAGCGCCTCCAATGACCGCTCCAAATCCTATAAGGAAAGCAATTTTTCATTTTTGAGTCTGGCAAATTTCCCCGAGGTAGCTGTCGCCAAAGATGCCCTCAGCACGATTGCCCTGATCGACATCGTATGGTTTGAAAAAGGAACCAACCGACCGATCTGCGCCTTTGAGGTCGAGAAAAGCACCTCGATCTACTCAGGAATCTTGCGATTGACCGATCTTTCCTATTCATTTACTGAGAGTGAGCAGCACCTGTACATCGTGCTGCCCGACAAGCGGGAAAAGGAAGTTTTGGCGCAACTTTCCCGCCCCTCCATCAGAAGCAGCCAAACGACGATTCAGTATATCCTGTTTTCAGAGCTGCGGGCGCATTGCGATGCGCTTTGCAAATTTGGGGACAGCCACAACATTTTGAAAAAGATCGCGCGGTCAGTGGGTGTTGGTGACGAAATTTGATTTGGGAAAGGTCATAATTATGTAATAACACTATTCATGGATGTTGGCTATCTTTACTTACATTTAAAACACGGTGATAAAAATGAAAACTACAGTTAAATTCTTTGCCTTGGTCATTATGGCCTGTTTTGCGTTTACAAGTTGTATGAAAGCCCCTATGGCTTGTGCCGAAGTGCCTGCAACTGGTACCGTGGGGCAGTCCTTAAGCTTTAACTCTGCCTGTAGCATGAATGCTGAAATGTATGAGTGGAATTTTGGTGATGGCAGTGCGGTCAGCACTTCAGCATCACCTACGCATTCCTACACAACGGCGGGCACCTATAATGTGACTTTGATGGTGATGGACATGAAAGAGAAGAATATGGATGAAACCTCCAAGACTGTCACGATCAACTAATGCCGTGGTCTAGATTGTCGTATTCATTGGAAGGGATTTTCTTTTTGGGGTGCGACATTTTATCGGTGTAGGATCGGAGTTGCCATGCGTCTTATCCTTTTGTCAAGTTGCAATTTGAAACGGAAGGGTCGCTTTATTTAGCAAGGCTCAGTCCTAGGAGCAACAGCACAAATGCGATGATAGTAATTTAATCAAAGTATTCTGTGCATCAATTGAGAAAAAAATAAATCTAGATTGGATGAAAGGGTTGCTGCGAATATTCTTGTTCTTGATGCTATTTAGGACGTTTGCCTATGGTCAAATTCCCAATGGTAGTTTTGATGATTGGTCAAATGCGAATGGTTACCCGAATCCTTCCAATTGGGGGAATTTAAATGCCATAACTGCAAGCAACGGTATTTATGTATGTGAAGAGGGAATTCCGGGATTTGCTGGCATATCCTATTTGAGGCTAACAACAAAGGCCATGGCGGGTAGGGGGATAGTTCCTGGAGTTGCCGTAAGTGGGGAAATAGACACACTTACGTATTTGCCAAAGTCTGGCTTTCCATTCTCAGGCAGACCGCAGTATCTAGGCTATTATCTTCAATACATGCCCTATGATGGAAGTGATTCATGTAGTGTATCGGTACTTCTAAGCAAGTGGAATCCCATTCAATCACAAAGGGATACAGTTGCTTACGGTGCAAGCTACTTCAATTCCATGGCGCACGAATGGTTCAATAATTTGACCACCTTGTACTATTACAGTAGCGCAATTCCAGACAGCGCGATAATAACCATTTCGGCAAGTGCTTCCGTTCCCCAAAATGGAAGCTATATCATGATAGATGATTTGCGATTTGATGGGTTTGTAATCCCATCAGACAATGGACAAATGGGTGGTAATGATCTTTTAGTCTTTCCCAATCCTTCATCAAGTATTGTAAATATCCAATTTGCCAACAATGAAAAACTTCCCGATGAGATTCTTGTTTATGATCTAAGTGGAAAGCTAATCGTGCATGAGGTGGTGGTCGCTGACAATTACCTCTTAGATGTATCAAAATGGGGCAAAGGTTTGTATTTTCTACAATTGAGGGGCAACAGCAAGACAATCACAAGAAAAATTTTTAGGAACTAAAATGAAAAGAGGCGATTTCATAAAGTTGACGGGCATGGGAACCACTGCGATCTTTTTGGGTGGAGGACTATCGACGTTTTTGACTTCTTGTAAGAAAGAGGGCATGATGAATATGGGTGGCGGTGCCGTGTCTGTAATCGAAGGCGATTTTTCCACCTTGTTACCTATGCCCGCAGTAGTGACTGGGCAGGCAACATTGGCCGCACAAGCGACCGTGCATAATATTTTTAAAGGCAAGGTGTCCAAAGTCTTGGGGTATCAACCCAATTCTATTTTGGGCCCTTCCATCGTCGTCAATTCCGGGGACAGCGTCCATATCCTTTTTCAAAACAATTTAGCCGAACCCTCCAATATTCATTGGCATGGACTCGATATTCCGGCCAACATGGATGGGCATCCAAAGGATACGAT
Source organism: Bacteroidota bacterium (assembly GCA_016718825.1). Lineage (NCBI taxonomy): Bacteria > Pseudomonadati > Bacteroidota > Bacteroidota bacterium. The sequence continues at coordinate 160,698 of JADKCL010000012.1, forward strand.
TGACTCAGGTGGCTCCTTCAACTATCAGTTTGTGGTATCGCAACGGGCTGCAATGTACTGGTACCATCCGCATCCACATGAACTTACAGCCAAGCAAGCTTATCTTGGACTTGCAGGTGCATTCATCGTGCGAGACCTCGAAGAATCGTCGCTCAATCTCCCCTCCGGAGAATTTGAAGTTCCACTCATCATTCAGGATAAGCGTGTATTTCCTGATTATTCCTTGGACTATTCCCCACAGATGGGTGATGTGATGACCGGCTATTTGGGGCCATATGTTACCGTGAATGGCGTTTATGCCCCATCTAAAGAAGTAAAAACGAGAAATTATCGACTACGGGTTCTCAACGGTTCCAATGCCCGTATTTATGATTTGGCTCTGAGTAACGGCGCCGCCTTTGCAGTAATTGGTTCCGATGGAGGATTGCTTGCGTCACCATCTTCAGTTGATTCACTTTTGCTTGGTCCAGGCGAACGGGTCGATCTCATCGTTGACTTTTCCAGCTATCCGATTGGTACGGAATTATTCCTAATCAGCAACGCGTTTAGTGCTGGCACATCGCAAGGATTGGAGGAGTTCAAAATCCTCAAATTCATCGTGGACGAAAATGATACAGATACATTTTCCCTACCTGTATCCTTATCGGTAATTGATCCAATCCCAGAAAGCAGCGCCATAAAAACCCGCACTTTCAATATCTCAAATCCTGGAATGGGGGGAGGAGGACATTCAGGCATGTCCATGAAAGGGATGCACCGAATCAACAATAAAGTTTATGATGAAAATCGCGTAGATGAAACTGTACAGGCAGGAACGACTGAAATTTGGGTATTTGACAATTCCACTGGTGATGAGCCACACCCCATGCACATGCATGCCTTGCAATTTCAAGTGTTGGATCGTACCGGGGGCAGGAATGTGAAAATAGCCACCGAAAATGGTTGGAAGGATACGGCAATGGTATTGCCTGGTGAAAAAGTACGCGTGATTATGACTTTTGGCGCCCACACTGGAAAATACATGCTCCACTGCCATAATTTGGAACACGAAGACGATGGTATGATGTTGCAGGTGGAAGTCGTTTGACCCTTGACCCTATGAAGCAGATACTCATCATCCTCTTCTTCCTGTTTCTTGGTTTGAACCTCGGGGCGCAATCAAAGTTTAGTTTGGGCCCCATCTATTCAATTGGAGCTTCTACAATTTTGAGCAATCGACCAATGTCTGAAATCAATGGTGGGACTCCAATTGTAAGCAAGATGAGCTTGAAAATGAGCATGGGGGCAGGCTTACGTGCTGAATATTCCTTTTCAGAAAAGTGGGGTATTTTTCTCCAAACGGGATTTCAGCAGCATGGAACCCTATTCAAAGAATACATGGACGACTTCAAGCCCAGGTACCGTCTCAACTATTTGGGCGTTATTGGAGGGGTTGCCTTACGTACAAAAAAAATGTTCAGTAATCAGCAGTTCTTCCTCAATTTGGGCCTAACGCAGCAGACTTTACTTTCCGCAAATAGAGTATTTGATACAGGTAGTGAGCGTATCGCGAGTGACATCAAGAAAGTAGATTTCGGGATGTTTTTGGGTGTTGGTGACAATGTTCATTTACAAGGCAGCCTGCTCCAATTTCAATTGTTTGCAACAATTGGAGCGCGTCAACCTTTTTCAGGAAATCTGTCTGCCAATGGCATGAGTGGCCAAAACTTTTTGTCCGGGTTGCAGATTGCTTATCTCTTTGGAAGTTCGGAAAACATGAAAGCCAAATAGGTCTCTGGCAAATGAGAACTTTGAGTATCTTAGAAAAAAGCATGTATTCCATCTATGGTGCAGGGTATGATCAACGATATCCGCCGGAATGGAAAGTAATTTCGACCATTTGAAGAACATAGAATTCCGGAATAATTATGTCCTCAAAAGAAAATCATATTCCCGCCCTGCGCTATCATTGGCTCACGCGATACTACGACCGTTTGGTAGCGTTTACGATGCAAGACGAGAAGTTTAAGCGCAGTGTTTTGAAACATGCTGATATCCAACCGCATCAGAAGGTGCTTGACTTCGGTGTGGGCACTGCCACCCTTTCCATCCTTGCCAAACTAGAATTTCCAACACTTGGCATCACTGGCCTGGATGTCGATGAAAAGGTGCTGAAAATAGCAGCAAAAAATGTAGAAAAGGCAGGTGTCAAGCTCGATTTGCTTCGGTACGATGGCGTGGAGATTCCTTTTGCTGATGGCTCACTCGACACGATTATTTCAAGTCTTGTGTTTCATCATTTGCAGCCCGATCAGAAATCAAAGGCATTGTCAGAAATTTTTCGTGTTTTGAAGCTGGGGGGCACACTAGTGATTGCCGACTGGCACCGCCCATCCACCATTTTCCATGCGGCGGGATTCTTTTTCGTACGGGTACTCGATGGATTTTCCAATACCTACGATCATGCCAAGGGAAATTTACCTCAAATCATGGAAATGGCCGCATTCAAAGAAGTGGAATTGAAGGCAAAGTACAATTCCATCCTTGGAACCGTTGGTGTATTTAGTGCGAAGAAAAATTGACGTACTCCATCGACGGAAATAGTTGCATAATTATGATATTTATTCGCGGCAGCATTTCTTCGTGAACAACTTGACTAGGATCTTTTTCAGTAAAAAGAGCCACTTGGGTTCTGATTCCGAGGATTCAGCATGTATTTTTGCAACTTTCGTCGTTTTCATAGCCTTGTCAAAAAATTGAACCAAACGCTTCTTGCCTTACAAATATCAGGAAATAGGCGGACTTTGAATGGATGCACGCTAGAGTATATAGCTTTAGCTCGGATGAATCGATAAATTCACTACATTATTTACATCTATTACTTGATTTGATAAATATGAAAAAATCGTTGATGAATCGCCTATTGCTTTCAGTCCTGTTTGTAGTATGCACATTCGCACAAGTAGTTGCCGGAGGAGGCAAGCAGGCAACTTTTAAAGTTTCGGGAAACTGTGGCATGTGCGAGCGCAAGATTGAGGGTGCTGCGACATCGCTCAAGGGTGTGAAATCTGCCGCCTGGAGTCAGGAAACAAAGGCTTTGGTGGTGGTGTACAATGAAAAACTCGTGAAACTCGATGACATCAAGGCCAAAATAGCCGCCGCAGGCTACGATGCAGAGGGCAAAGTAGCCTCCCAAGAGGCCTACGACGGCCTGCCTGGCTGCTGCAAGTATGATCGGTGAGTCTGTTTTGTTTTTTGATTGACGCTCATCGCGGCTGGTCGCTGTTTTCTATTTTTGCAAAGTCAATTGGACATTGCAAAATGGAATACAGCGACCTCGCGTTTTTCAGATACACTTGTCAAATGCCTAACGCGATGATGATCGCAATCCGCACATTTGAAGGGAAGGAAATTCTTGACAACCCAAATGAGAGTTATGCAAAATTTAGCAGGTAGTGTGTAAGCTCATTTGATTGATTCATGGCTACCATTGTACAATGGGCGACAGTACTACTGAAGACTGGGCAACAGCGGCACTGAAGGTAATTTTTTGATTAATTTTTATGAATCATACTACTGTAAACAGTTGTACAGCAGCCTGCTTGGCTTGCTTGATCGAATGCGAAAGCTGTATCACCCACTGCATCGCTCTGAACGATGCGACCCACCAAAAATGCATCGCACTTTGTCGCGACTGCGCAGACTTGTGCGCCCTGTGTGCGAGGTTTGAGGCAAGAGGATCGGCCTACTGCGGCGCAGTTTGCAAGCTCTGCGCTGAAATCTGCAATGCCTGCGCGGCAGAATGCGAAAAGCTTTCAACGCATGAATGTTGCCAGAAGTGTGCGGCAGCATGCAGGGATTGCGCGACTGCTTGTGCTGCATGATGTTTTGCCTTTAATGTCTCCATTGGGTATGCTTCAAATAGCATGCCCGATGGGTGAATTTCAACAGGGCAATAGACAACCTATCACCACACGCAGGGAAATCTCTTATATAATTTTGATATTCTTGACGGATTGTACGCCACCTTAGCAGAACCGTACGATGAAAAAATGATCTTTGTCATGCAATCCGACGATCTTGATCAATCTCATTTCCTGTAAGAACTCGAAAATTTGCACTGTCGTTCAATCTCAAAATATTGATAGTGAATCGTTTGGAACAGGTAAGAGCGAAAATCTGTGCGTACTATTAAGATCACCTACTTTTTACTCAGATATCGGCGATGAAGAAGAATCCAGGAAATGTATGGATCACAAAAGCATCAGGAGAAAAGTCTGATTTCTCTGATCAAAAACTACGCGCGTCTTTGTACCACGCAGGTGCCTCTGAAGATCAGGTGAATGGAATCATTGATGAAATCTACAGCAAGTTGTACGCTGGCATTACCACCAAGAATATCTACAAGATGGCATTTGAGCTGCTGAAAGACACCTCTCCGCACCTTGCTGCACGGTACCATTTGAAACGTGCGATCATGGAACTTGGACCATCGGGTTTTCCATTCGAGCGGTTTGTTGCCGAGATACTAAAGTGTCAGGGATTTTCAGTAGATGTGGGCGTGACGGTACACGGTGGCTGCGTAAAACATGAAATCGATGTGATCGCCTTGAAAGACCACCAACACTTTATGGTCGAGTGCAAATATCACAACAGCCAAGGAGTGGTTTGCGACGTTAAAATCCCCTTGTACATCCAATCGCGGTTTAAGGATGTGGAATCACAATGGGTAAAGCTGCAAGGGCACGCCAACAAATTTCATCAAGGATGGGTGGTCACCAACACCAAATTTAGTGGGGACGCGATTCAATATGGGATATGCGCAGGGCTAAATTTGGTGGGTTGGAATTATCCAGTAGGCGCGAGCCTGAAGGATCAGATCGATTCACTCGGTCTGCACCCCGTCACGAGCCTCACCTCGCTCACCGCTGAGGAAAAAAGAAAGCTATTGGATCACAATGTTGTGCTCTGTAGAGAAATTTGCCAAAACGAGCACCATTTGGACCGTCTCGGAATAGCCCCTGCAAGAAAAAAAGTGATCTTGGAAGAGGCCCACTTATTGTGCCAAAAGCTGATTCACGATGGAAAACACTAAGCAAAACACCAATTTCCATGCGATGGAAGCAGAGGCTGTGGCTGTGATGCTGAAATCGGATTTGGAGAAAGGACTCACATCAAAAGAAGTCGAAGTGAGGGGCAAGCAGTATGGCTTGAACAATATTGAAAATGCAAAACAACGAAGTGCCTTTCTGATTTTCCTCGCCCAATTTAAAAGCCCCATCGTGTATCTGCTCGTGGTCGCTGCCGGACTCTCCTTTTATTTTAAGGAATGGTTGGATGGTGGTGCAATCTTGGTCGTCATACTCATCAACTCCGCAATTGGTTTTTACATGGAGTACCAGGCAGGGCGATCCATGAATGCACTCAAAAAACTCACGGTATTCCCCGCAAAAGTGATGCGCGACGGGAAGCTCGGGGAAATCGATTCAGCGGAAATCGTGCCAGGCGATATTGTATTTCTGGATGCAGGCGACATGGTACCCGCTGATGGTCGCATATTCAAAAGCAACCAACTGCTCGTGAATGAATCCGCCCTCACAGGAGAATCAATTCCAAGTGACAAGGATGAAAGTATTGCACCAGCAGATGCATCTCTTGCCGACCGCAAAAATATGCTCTACAAGGGAACATTTAATGTAAAAGGAAATGCTTGGATGGTCGTGACAGCTACGTCGATGACCACCGAATTGGGGAAAATCGCAAGCATGGTGCATTCAGCAGACCAAGCCGTGACGCCCTTGGAAAAGAAGCTCCAAAGTTTCAGCAAGATTCTCATTCTTGTCACCGTTGGTTTGCTGGTATTAATATTCGTGGCAGGCTTGATCAATGGCAAAAATCCACTGGAAATGCTTCAAACCGCAATTGCATTGGCTGTAGCAGCGATACCCGAGGGCCTACCGATCGTTGCTACGATGGCATTGGCACAGGGAATGATGAAAATGGCGAAGCACAAGGTGATTGTGAAAAAACTCTCCGCTGTGGAAACGCTTGGAGGAACCAACGTGATTTGCACAGACAAAACAGGTACACTCACACAAAACAAAATCGAAGTCGCGGGCATATTTACCTCGGTGGAAGTTGCTGATTCCGCTGACAAGAAGAATGCTGAATTGATCCCAAAAGCCGCGATCCTTTGCAGCACGGCTGACCTTGTAATGAAGAATGGAAAATCTACTGAAATCGGCGATCCATTGGAGACTGGATTGTTGCATTTTGCAGTGAAAGAAGGGGTAGACATTGCGCAAGTGCGAAAAGACCATCCCAAACTAAAAGAGGAGCCTTTTTCTTCAGAAACAAAGGTCATGGCCACCTTGCATCCATCGGGAAATCAATTTGTGGTATTTGCAAAAGGAGCGACCGAAGAAATCTTGAAGTTATGTGACCGCATCTTGGAACCGACAGGTGAAAAGAATATGGACGAAGGCACCCATAAACACTGGTTGCAGGAATCCGAGAAACTTTCTGCCTCGGGTTTGCGCGTGATAGCGGTTGCCTACAAAGAGGCCGCAACAGCAGAAACCAAGCTTACAGCTGAGTTGGTATTCATAGGTTTAATTGGCTTAAACGATCCGCCGAGGCCTGAAGTAAATGCCGCAATTCGCGAATGCCATTTGGCTGGCATCACCGTGATCATGATCACGGGAGACCACCCCGCAGCCGCAAAAAACATTGCCCTACAGTTGGAAATCGTCGATGCCGATTCTGCCGAAGTGATCACTGGAACAGAAATGCATGATCTAGAAGGTCTCACCAACAAGGAAAAGACCCGATGGGCAAATACACGCATATTTGCCCGCGTGAGCCCTAAGCAAAAACTCGACCTCGTGACCTTGCTACAAGCGCAAGGAAACGTGGTGGGCATGACGGGTGATGGGGTAAACGATGCGCCTGCCCTCAAAAAGGCAGACATTGGAATCGCCATGGGCAAAGCTGGCACACAAGTCGCCCAAGATGTTGCAGACATGGTACTCAAAGACGATTCCTTCACATCCATCGTCAAAGCCATACGTCAAGGGAGGGTCATCGCCGAAAACATCAAAAAGTTCATCATTTACCTCCTTTCATGCAACCTCAGTGAGTTGGTCGTCGGTTACGGCCACTGCGGTCTTAAATCTCCATTTTCAGTTGTTCCCCATCCAAATACTGTTCATCAATCTGATCACCGACGTATTGCCCGCCCTTGCGCTAGGGGTGACAAGGGGCAATCCCGACATCATGAAAAGGAATCCTATTCGTGCCGAGGATCCGATCATCAATTCCAAGCGATGGCTGTCTATCGGCTTTTATGCATTGATCATTTCCGCCGCAAGCCTAGGTGCCGTCTTCCTGAGTCATATTTTGCTTCACAGCTCCGAGTCATGGAACCCTGAACTCTGCAACAATATCCTTTTCTTCACCCTCATCTTTTCCCAATTGTTCCATGTTTTTAATATGGGGCAGTCGGGCACAAATTTCTTTAAGTCAGAAGTGTTTGGGAACAAATATGTATGGGCTGCCATCGCATGTTGCCTTTTGATTCTTCTGGGTGTCTATCTCATCGTACCGCTTCGAAACGTGCTATCCATCTTTCCAATGTCGCTCTACGATTTGATGATTTCACTTGGCTTAGCGTCTGTAGGAACCCTCATCATCCAACTTGCTAAAACACTTAAAATCGTAGGGCAATGATCAACTTGGGCACAATAATTTCAAGCAGAAGCAGATGATTAAATACCTCATCACATGGGCGCTCAAAAGCCGCGTCATCGTGCTCATCATCGCAGCAGGAATCACTTTGTATGGCATTTATGCTGTGCAAAATACGCCTGTGGATGCCATTCCCGACCTCTCAGAAAATCAGGTCATCATATTCACCGAGTGGATGGGGCGCAATCCTCAAATCATCGAGGACCAGATCACCTATCCCTTGGTGAGCAACCTCCAAGGGATCCCCAAAGTGAGGGCCATACGTGCAAGTAGCATGTTTGGGATGAGTTTCGTTTTTGTACTCTTTGAAGACGATGCCGAAATTTATTGGGCGCGTACCCGCGTGTTGGAGCGCCTGAATTATGCGCAAAGGCTACTGCCAGAGGGTGTGACGCCCACGCTCGGCCCCGATGGCACGGGCCTGGGACATGTGTTTTGGTACACCCTCGATGCACCTGGGTATGACCTCGGCGAATTGCGCGCACTGCAAGATTGGTATGTGCGCTTTGCGCTGCAAAAGGTGCAAGGCGTGAGCGAAGTTGCATCCTTTGGTGGATTTCAAAAACAATACCAAGTGGTGGTGGATCCCCAAAAACTGCGCTATTACAATATCCCCTTGATGGATGTGGCCAACAAAATCAAGGCCAACAACAACGATGTGGGTGGAAGAAAATTTGAGCAATCCGACATGGGCTACATCATCAGAGGCTTGGGTTATATCAAGGACATCAAGGAAATTGAAAACATTCCGCTCAAGACCATCAATTCACTCCCAATCCGCATCAAAGACGTGGGCAGGGTGCAAATGGGTGGGGAATTGCGATTGGGGATCGTGGACGAAAACGGTTTGGGCGAAAAAGTGGGCGGCATCGTGATCATGCGTTACGGCGAAAATGCCAAGGATGTCATAGACCGCGTGAAGGAGGCGCTCCCTGATGTGGAAAGGGGACTCCCTGAAGGCGTGAAATTCAAAATTGCCTATGACCGTTCCGATTTGATAGAGGCTACATTGGCCACACTTTCAGAATCACTGATCGAGGAAATCATCGTTGTGGCCATCGTGCTGTTTATCTTTTTGCTGCATGTAAGAAGTTCCCTCATCGTGGTGATTACGATTCCTATCTCCGTGCTCATTGCTTTTATTTTGATGAGCTGGTTTGGGATCACCTCCAATATTATGTCGCTCGCTGGGGTCGCCCTTGCAGTGGGTGACTTGGTGGATGCAGGAATTGTAATGGTTGAAAATGCAATGAAATCCATCAGCGAGGAGGCGGAATCTGTATGACCAACGAAGAAAGAGAAAAGCGGATTGCAGATTCTTCCAAGCTCATTGGCAAGGCAGTGTTCAATTCCATTTTGGTGACATTGGTGTCGTTCAGCCCGATCTTGTTTCTCACTGGGCAGGAACATAAACTTTTTGCGCCATTGGTGCTCACCAAAAGCTTTGCAATGATCGGATCGGCTTTTGTTGCAATATTATTGGTGCCTGTCTTAATGTCTATTCTTCTCAAGGGAAAAGTCAGGCCCGAGAGCAAACACCCTGTTTCCAGGTTTTTTCTTTGGCTTTACAAGCCTGTCATCCTACTTTGCTTGCGCTGGAAAAAAATCACGATCCTACTTAGTATTCTCCTCGTCGGTGGCAGTGTTCCGTTGGTACTCAATCTCGGTACTGAGTTTATGCCACCCCTAGACGAAGGTTCGATTTTGTTTATGCCCGTCACGATGCCCGATATTTCCAATTCCGAAATCAAGCGCATCTTGCAGGTGCAAGACAAACTGCTCATGACCGTCCCCGAAGTACAAAACGTGCTCGGCAAGGCAGGTCGTGCCAACACAGCGACCGACAATGCCCCCGTAAGCATGATAGAAACCATCGTGCTGCTCAAACCGAGCGCTGAGTGGCGAAAAGGGTTGACCAAGGATTCCATCATCGCGGAATTGAATGCAAAAATCCAGATTCCAGGTGTGATCAACGGATGGACGCAACCCATCATCAACCGGATCAATATGCTTTCGACTGGCATTCGGACAGATGTAGGTGTAAAAATCTACGGTCAAAACCTCGATACAATCAATGTGCTCGCGCAACAATTCCGAAAAGAATTGGAGGGTCTCGAAGGTGTAGCAGATTTGTATGTAGAGCCCATCACGGGCGGAAAATACATTGACATCAAAATCAAAAAAGAAGAAATAGGACGGTATGGCCTCACAGTGGACGAAGTGAACATGTTCATTGAGACGGCATTGGGAGGAATGAATGCGACCACCACCATCGAGGGCCGCCAACGGTTCACCGTCAATGTCAGGTTTGCGCAAGATTATCGCGACAAGCTCATCAAAATCAAGAACTTGCAACTCCAAACCATGGATTTTGGCCCTGTACCACTTTCTGCCGTTGCAGATATTGCAATTACAGAAGGGCCTCCTATGATCAACTCTGAAAATGCCATGTTGCGCGGCACGTTGCTGTTCAACGTGAGAGGCCGCGATATGGGCAGCACTGTGTCAGATGCCAAAAAGCGTTTGGAAAATGCTGTGACCAAGCTTCCCAAGGGCTATTATTTGGAGTGGAGCGGCCAATATGAGAACCAGGTGAGGGCACAAAAACGGTTGATGATGATCATCCCTATGGTGCTCGTGATCATTATCGCAATCCTTTATTTTACATTTCATAGCTTCAGGGAAGTGCTGATTGTGCTTTCCGCTGTACCCGTCGCGCTCGTTGGTGGAGCCTATTCCATGTATTTTTTCGAGGTCAATTTCTCCGTTGCAGTCGCAGTGGGTTTTATCGCATTGTTTGGAGTGGCTGTGGAAACGGGTGTGCTCATGCTCGTTTACCTCAACAATTCACTCTTCATCAAAACCAGCAAACTCAAATCTGAAGGCAAGGCGACCACTAACAAAGACATCGAGGAAGCCATTTATGACGGTGCTGCGCTGCGTTTAAGGCCCAAGTTGATGACGGTATTGGTGGATATCATTGGACTCATGCCCGTCCTTCTCGCAACTGGGACAGGGAGCGATGTGATGAAGCCGATCACGATACCCTTCGTATTTGGGTTGATCACTTCGACGCTGTTTGTATTGATTGTCTTGCCTGTCTTGTATGCAATGGTAAGGGAACGCGAGTTGAAAAAACACGGGAAGATCGTGGTGCAGGAATTTGAAAATGATTGATGATGAAGAATTGAGAATGAAGAATCGAAGGCTAATGTATCGCAGGTTGATTTTGGGAATGATTTGTTTCCTGGTTTTTTCATTGTTTTTGGGTCGGGTGCGGGCACAGGCTTGGTCACTTGACAGTATTTTTTATACAATTGAGACCCAGAATCCAGAGCTGAAAAGGTACGATGCAGTGGTCAAGGCGATGGATGCTTATGCCGAAGGTGCCAAGGCCCTTGATCCGCCGCAGGTGGGTGGCGGGTTTTGGATGACACCCTACAATCCCATGATGTGGAAGCCAGAGGGCAATACAGGATTCCTTGGCATGGGCGCATTCATGATTTCTGCCGAACAAATGATCATGAACCCTGCAAAGCTCAACGCCAATGCCACCTATATGCAAAGCATGTCTGCGGTAGATGCAGAAATGCAAAAGGTGATGCGCAATGAACTTTTTGCTATGGCCAAAATGAGCTACTACGAATGGATGGTCATGAAACGCAAGTTGAAAGTATTGATAGACAGCGAAAACCTACTTTCCTATATGATCCAATCCACCGAACTCCGCTATACGTATGGCATGGACAAATTGAACGCATTTTACAAGGCAAAGGCCATGTTGGGCGACATCCAAAACATGAAAATCATGGCTACGCAGGAGGCCAATCAGAAAAGGATTGAATTGAATACCCTCATGAACCGTGAGAAAGAATTCGTTTTTGACATTGATACCGTGCTTTTAATTCCATCTTATGAAAACGAAAGCTTCGATTCCACAGCGATAGAAGCCAATCGAAGTGATTTTCAAGTCTTGGAAAAGTCGCGGCTTATGTTGCAAGCCCAGCAACGATTTGAGCAATCCAAGGCACTGCCTGATTTTGGGATCAAGTACGATCACATGTTTGCATTTGGTGCGCAGCCGCAACAATTCAGCCTCATGGCGATGGTCACCATCCCGATTGTGCCTTGGTCCTCCAAAATGTACAAAGCCAATGTGAATGGATTGCACTTTGAATTGGATGCCCTCAGAATTCAGCAGCAAGGATTGCTCAACCAAATTGCTGGCCAAGCCGAATCCCTCCAAAGTCAATTGAAAAGCAAAAAACAACAATTGGATTTGACGGAAAAGGCGATCCTACCGGCCATGAAAAGGAATTACGACATTGCCATGCACGCTTATGAGCAAAACACTGAGGAGCTTTTTATGGTGTTGGATGCATGGCAAAACCTCAAGATGGTGCAACTGAACTACCTGGATCAACTCATGGAATTGCTTTCATTGCAGGTAGAATTTGAAAAACAATTGGAGATCAGATGATGAAAGTGCAAGTTCAGTTCCTCGCATTGTTATTGGCCATTGTCGTAGGAATGGGTTTCATTGCTTGTGGAAACAATGGCCAAGAAATAGAAACTGGAGCAGGGCATAAAAGAATATATTCTTGCCCCATGCATCCGCAAATCATGCGGGACAAGCCTGGATTGTGTCCAATTTGCGGTATGACACTCGCGGAAAAGTCCGAACATGGCGGCAGTCACAATGTCGATGGTTTGCCACTCCTGATCAAGCCGACCAATGCGTTCGTCCTCAGCACAGTAAAAACCACGCATCCAAAGCAAATGGACATGCCCATGAAACTCCATACTACAGGCACTGTGGGCTATGACCTCAAGCAAACCAATACTGTTGCAGCTAGAGTGACAGGAAGGATCGACAAGCTTTATATTCGATACCGCTATCAGCCTATAGCAAAGGGTCAAAAACTCGCGGATATCTACAGCAAAGAATTGCTCACAGAGCAGGAAAATTTCATCTACCTGCTTGAAAATGACCCCGAAAACAGATCGATTGTTGCAGCAGCAGAAAAGCGACTCCTTTTGCAGGGACTTGCACACGATCAAGTCGAATCGCTCAAAAAATCCCGTAAGCCGCTTTTGAACATCCCCATCTACAGTCCCTATTCGGGCCATTTGCACGAACTTGCTAACGGTGCGCAATCATCATCGGAAAACATGACTTCCATGAATGCTGCTGAGCCACAAGCACTCACAGTAAGAGAGGGCATGTATTTTGAGAAAGGGCAAACCATCTTCAATATTTACGACACGCAAAAGGTCTGGGTGCTTCTGAATATTTATCCCGCCGATGCTGGAAAAATCAGCGTGGGGCAAAGAATAGCTTTGGAATTTGATGGCATAAAAGCGCCTCCTGTGGAAGTGAATATTGATTTCATTGAACCCGTGTTGCGGGAGGGAAATTCCACCATCACAGCAAGGGTTTACCTAGACAATCCTGGCCGACAAATCAAGATTGGCACGCTCGTGAGGGCAACGATTGAGGCAAGCATAGAGCAAGGACTATTTGTTCCATCCACTGCCTTGATCAACCTTGGCGTTCAAGATGTCGTGATGGTCAAAGAAAACGCAATCTTCAAGGCCAAACGCGTGCAAAGGGGTATTGAAACAGACGGTTGGATAAAAATCCTTGTCGGGCTCACGGAGGCCGATGAAATTGCAGAGAATGCGCAGCTCCTCATGGACAGCGAAAGTTTTATCAAATTGGAGGGAGGGAAAAATGAATAGGCGAATATTATGGGTAGGATTGATTCTCCTCATCGCTTCCTGTAAAGGCAAGCAACAGCCACCCAATGTGGATGAAATGGTGATGCCCTCCGATGTACTCCACCTCAGTGACTTGCAGGTGCAGTTGGGCAATATTGTGACCGACACGGCACGCATACAAGAATTGGGGGAAGAATTTCAGCTTACGGGAACCGTAACCGTCAATCAAAACTCAATGGTTACGATCAGCTCCAGGGTGATGGGCCGCATAGAAAGGCTCTTTTTTAAAAACGAAGGAGAAACCATTCGCAAGGGACAACCTATTTACAGGATTTACAGCGAAGACCTCACGCTCGCCGCAAAGGAACTTGCCATGACCATTCAAAAAAGGAATTCATTTGGCGCAAACAATTCCGACCTAGACAAGATCATCGCGAGTGGGGAAAGTAAATTGGCACTTTATGGATTGACATCAGCGCAAATCACAACCATCGAAACTTCAGGAGAGGTCCCCGATGTTTTTGACATTCTCAGCCCAACAGCAGGCGTTTTGACAGCCATTGCAATAAAAGAGGGGGAATACGTGATGGAAGGCGGAAAAATATTCGAGCTTGCCGACCTTTCCTCCCTCTGGATTGAAGCCCAGGTATATACAGACGACCTCTCCGAAATCCAGGAAACTATGACGGCAAGCCTCACATTTCCAGAAATGCCAGCCTTGCGAACCCAAGGCAAAATTGTATTTGTCAATCCAGAACTGAATCGCTCTTCCAAAATAAATCTTGTGCGCATTGAATTTGACAACCGCAAAGGCGAATTGAAGCCTGGAATGCTGGCCAACATCATTGTGCTGAAAAACAAGATATTTACGCTGGCCTTACCCACAGATGCCATCATTCTAGACGCAAAAGGGGCAGCCGTGTGGATGAAAATTGGCCCAAATCAATTCAAGAATGCAATGGTGGAAACTGGATTAGAAACAGACGCATTCACTGCGATCAAAAGCGGCATCCAAAAAGGCGACGAGATTGCCATCTCTGGAGCCTACCTGCTCACAAGTGAATTCACTTTCAAAAACGGAACGAATGCGATGGGCGGGCATGGTCACTGATTATTCTCAGCTAAGAAAGATACTTCAATCTTTTTTTTCTGTAACCAATGTTACCGTCGGTGCGAAAAACAACCTCTAATTTTATGATGCAATGAAAAATAATATGAATTCCATGCGATGGGGTTTGCTATTGGTACTTGGCTTCTGGTCCTCCACTCAAGCTCAGAACCTGATTCCGATTCCCGACACGCTTTCGGGTGCCGATATTTACCTCAGTATCGCCGACAGCAATCAACAGTTTTATCCAGGTTTCAATACAGCCACCATTGGGTACAATGGCCGCTACCTCGGCCCTACGATCCTGCTCAACAAGGGTCAAAATGTCGCGATGCACGTGACCAACATGCTCGCGGATACCACGACGACGCATTGGCATGGCCTCCATGTGGCACCCATGAACGACGGCAGCCCCCATAATCCAATCATGGCTGGGGACACTTGGATTCCATCCTTTACTGTGATGGACAATGCAGCAACCTATTGGTATCATCCACACTTGCATGGGAAGACAATGGATCAGGTGCTGAAGGGTGCGGCGGGGCTGATCATCGTACGGGATTCGGTCGAAGGTGTTCTGGCCCTGCCGCGTACTTACGGGGTGGATGACATCCCCCTTGTTTGCCAGTTTCAGACTATCGACAACAATACCAAGCAAATCGTGCTCAATGACGAACTGGACAATACCAGCATGGTCAATGGGACACTGGACCCCATGGTGAATGTGCCCGCCCAAGTGGTGCGCTTGCGCTTGCTGAATGCCAGCAGTCACCGTGTGTTGCAATTCGGTTTCAATGACGGCAGGACATTCCATCAAATCACAAGTGACGACGGCTTGCTCGATGCACCTGTTCCGCTCACACGGTTGCGTCTTGGCAGCGGAGAGCGCGCAGAAATATTGGTCGATTTCAGTGGGCAAACTGGCAACGCCTATTACATCAATCAATATGGCAACGAACTACCATCGGGATACCCAGGAGGCCCTGCCATGATGGGAAATCCAATAGGGCCGCTGGACAATACCACGTTTAACTTTTTGCAAATTAATGTTGTGGCTCCGACTTCCAATCCCGTCACCACAATTCCCACGGCGCTCACCACCAATACGCCCTGGCTCAGTGGCGGCGCATCTACAATGAATTTCCAGATTCAAGGTTCACCCATGATGAGCATGACCAACTTCACAATCAATGGGGTCCAATACGATGAAAACGTGATCAATTTCACAAAGAATTTGGACGACATCATGATTTGGAACATCACGAATCAGAGCATGATGGCCCACCCCTTTCACATACATGGTAATCATTTTTACATCCTTTCCATCGATGGAGTCACCCCACCTGCGAACCTTCAAGGAAGAAAGGACGTGGTCTTGCTAGGGCCCCAGGGAAGTTCAGTGAGATTGATAACAAAGTACTCCGATTTTGCGGACGCTTCCATGCCTTATATGTACCATTGTCACATTCTGAGTCACGAAGACAAAGGCATGATGGGCCAGTTTCTCGTCGAAGCAACGGCAACAGGCTGCTGCGACGGATTGCCCGCATTTGAAGTGGTAGTCTATCCCAATCCCGCAGCGAATTTCATCGAGGTATCATTGAGGCATCCTGATGAAAGAATCGAAAAGATCGAAGTATTTGATATGCTTGGGCAGATGCGTGAGAAAATTGAGGGTAGTGAAAATGCGCTGTCATTACCTACGCAAAAGTTTCGCAACGGCGTGTATGTTCTAAAGGTCTATGCGGAAGGCATGTGTGTTAATCGAAAAATTCAGGTGTTCTAGCCCGAATTTTGACCTCCAAGCAAATGAATAAAATACAAGTAAGCATCGTTGAGATTGATACCTATCGGTCACAGTTTCTGAATCCTCAAAAAAAGAGTCGTGCAATATGCACGACTCCTTTTTCTACAATCCCCTGTCGATGCGATGAGATCCGGATAATTCCTCATTCCTTTTGACTGGCTGATTTCAAACCCACTGGAGCGATGTCCCTTCCTTGAAATCGCGCAGCATGATGAAGATGATGCACGGGGTGATGATGTGAAACGGAGAAAAGGCCATTCACTGTAATGTGGTGACAGGATGTATGTGAGCACCCATGGCTGTCATGAATCGTAAGACAAACATTATAGACTCCGTGATGTGCAAATGTATGGGTCGGATTTTGAGCAGTTGAAGTATGGCCATCGCCAAAATCCCACAGCCACGACGTAATTGAGTGACCACTTGTCGATGCATCCCCAAATTGCAAGGTAAGGCTATGCATGGAGTGGTGATAGCCAAAGGTGGCATTGCAGCCACTTTGGGCATTTGACTGGATTGCGGAAAGCAGGAGAAGTAAAAGCGAAAGTACCGAAAGTGTTTTTCTCACATATTCTTTATTACAAAGTACTGAAAATGAACTTAGCCCATCAAAGCTAAATGTTTTGTGCGAAAATTCGCACGTCGAATCCAAAATGCTAGAATTATATAAATTGAGCTGATTTTGGTTGGTTAAAGCTGGATGATTGAAGCAATGCTTGTTTTGCAGAACGATGGAATCGTCGCGTATGATAGGCAGGTATCGCCCTCTGAAAGACTTTATAGGTTAGACAATCGACTTATATAATTTTGATGCAATGAAGAACTTGTCTCTAAAAGCACTATTTTTCGGTCAAATTAAAGGATAAGGTTTATGAAAAAAGGTATAATCGCATTGGTTTTGGGCTTTGCTCTCAGTCTTCTTGGATCTTCAGGTTTTGCCCAGACGACGGCAATGGATTTTGAGGGTGTCGATTGCAACGGCAATATGCACCATCTGTTTGCTGATTTGGACGCTGGAAACGCTGTGATCCTGGAATTTTTCATGAACAACTGCAGTCCATGCGTCACTGCAGGTACCAAATTGGAGGCACTGAAAGCTGATCTGCTGGCGGAATATCCAGGCATGATCAAATCGTATGCCTTTGGCTTCAACAATACCTATTCATGTACAACAATCAATAATTGGGTGAATAACAATGGCTTTTCATCCGCGCCCATGGACAGCGGCGCCGCCCAAGTCGCCTACTATGGTGGGATGGGGATGCCAACGATTGTGATTCTCGGCGGCGGCTCCAATCACTCGGTTTTGGGTAGTCCTTACATCGGGTTTTCTACGAGCGACACAACGCAAATGGCATCTGACATCCGTGGATTCCTAAATACAGCCACGGGCATCCAAGTTCAAAACGATCCTTTGGAAACTGTATCGGTATTTCCTAATCCCTCCCAAGATAGGATTCAATTGAATGTGAACGTAACTGCTGCCGGCAACCTCCGCATCGAGATGCTGGACTTGACGGGAAGGCAGGTGCGTGTACTGTGTGACGAAGTGGTAGGTGTCGGTACATTTACGCAATCGTTCAGCACATCCACTTTAGCGAGTGGAAGCTACATGATCAAGATGAATGCCAGTGGCAATCTCACCAATCGCAAGGTGAGCGTAGTACATTAAAATGAAAATCAATTTAGTTCCAACATTCTTGGCAGCCGCAATCTCCTTTGCGGCTGCTGGAATTTCCTATGGGCAAAACCCATTGTTCATTCCTGATACTTTGAGCGGCACGACCATTGGGTTGACTGTGCAAACTGGGAGCAAGACCTTCTTTCCAGGATTTACCACTCCTACTTTTGGCTACAATGGAGATTTTTTGGGGCCTACGCTCTTGATGAACAAAGGCGATAGCGTTACGCTCAATGTCACCAATTCATTGAATACCTCCACAACCGTGCATTGGCATGGCTTTCATGTGGCTCCTGAAAACGATGGCGGCCCTCATCAGGCTATTCTTCCTGGTACCACCTGGAGTCCTTCATTCAAAATACGCAATGAGGCCGCCACTTATTGGTACCATCCGCATGGCGAAGGCAAGACTGAGATTCAAGTTTCCAAGGGTCTTGCGGGCCTCATTATCATCCGTGACAGTGCAGAGGCCAGCTATGCGCTTCCCCGTACTTATGGGGTGGATGATTTTCCGCTCATCCTTCAATCCAAGGCATTCGATGTATTGCAACAAATTGCCATCGCCACGCACGAGGACTCTATCATGATTGTAAACGGCACGATCGATCCCACTTTGGAAGTTCCCAAACAGGTGGTACGCTTGCGTGTCCTCAACGGCAGTGCTGACAGGACCTATTATCTGGGCATGAGCGACAACAGCGATTTTCATTTGATTGCATCGGATGGCGGGCTTTTGTCCCAGCCTATTCAGACTAATCGTGTCAGGTTGTCCACAGGAGAACGTGCAGAAATGTTGATCGACTTCAATGCCTACTCTGTGGGCCAGTCCGTGAATCTGGTAAGTTATTCCTCCGAGTTGCCCAGGGGAATCATCGGGGCCGATTCGGTGGGGACTGTGACCAATCCCATAGGGGAAGGCTACTATTCCAATCCGCTCAATGGGTTGGATTTTAGTCTTGTGAGGTTTGATGTGGCGGTAGCAACCAACAATCCTGTGGTAGCTATTCCATCTTCCTTTGCCCCCCTCATCCCAATGGATACCTTGGCCGTGAATGCACACCGCTACTTGCATTTTGGCGCAGATACTACCCAATTTGGTGAAGTAGCTTTGGTGGATGGCCCGTTTCACATGAACAACGACCCTTTTGAAATGGATTCCATCAACATCACGATCCCACTCAACAACAAGGAAATTTGGACACTTACTAATTCCACCAAAGTGGCGCATCCCTTCCATATTCACGACATCCAGTTTTTTGTCTTAGACATCAACGGCACTCCGCCACCGCCGCAATATGCTGGCCTAAAGGATGTGATCTTGGTCAAGCCAGACGATACCCTGCGTTTCATTACCCAGTTTGTAACTTTTGCCGATGATTCGGTGCCTTACATGTACCATTGTCATCTTCTGCACCACGAAGACGATGGCATGATGGGGCAGTTTTTGGTGGTGAATACAGCGACTTCTGTGCCTGGGAATACGACCAATGACTTCGCCGTGTCACTTTATCCAAACCCAGCATCGGATCATATTTCCCTAGACTTTGGTGATCGGCCCGTTTCCCAAAACTACCTTGAAATTTTGGATGCTTACGGTCGGGTCTTGATTGAACAAAGGCTTGCCCCTGATGGAAAACTCAAAATAGAAGGCTTGGTTGCAGGATTCTATTTTGTGAGAATCAATGGAAGAGATGGAATAAAAACCTTGAAATTCTTGAAACAATAAGTCCTTTGGCAACCACAAGGAAAACATATCGCAAGCGTGGGCAAAGGCGCAAGGCTTTTTTTAGCCTGTGTTTGCTGTTACCCTTTTGCTTGCTGTTCCTTGTGGAGATGTCTTGCTTGCTGGGAAAGTTGCCGAAAACAAAGATCAATTGCCGTGAAAGCAATCTTTGTCAAGGCCATTCCAAGCTAGTTTCCATTCTTATTGAAAGTCCAACGGCCCAAAAGGCAGCCCTTGAAGACGATCATCATCACGAGAATGGATCACAAATCGAGCATCCATCGCATGAGCATGGTGGTGAGCCGCAAGGACATGCGCACCATCATCCTTCCACCTTTGAACATGAAGAAGAGCCAATTCCCGATGCGGTGCAACAGCATACATCTTGTGAGGCCCATATAGACCTCGAGCAAGCAGCGGAAGAAACCAATTTTGAAGTTGGAGTCGATATGGGAATGGCATCCCTTGAAAGTTGCTGCATCGACGACTCGGTGCGCTTTTTCTCGACACCAACCTATTTCCAATCCAATGATGCCATTGCCTCACTTCAAGTTCCGTTGATTGTTTTTTGCGAACTCCCAAGGGAAGTGCTGCTTTCATTCGAGGAAAAGACCGCATCGTTCAAGCCACCTGAAAACGAAGCACTACCCACATTTTCCAGATATGTACGCTTCCAAGTGTTTCTGATTTGAGAAGACACAGCAGTTTCTCCATGCCTCACATGGAGCAAGGATTGTTGTGTTTTCATTCTTCAAATCACGGACATGGAAGAGATTACGATTTGCCTGAAAGGCATACGTTCAAGTGACTGCCCACCGCAACTATTGACGGTTTTGGAACAACTACGGATCGAATTGGTGGAATTTCGTTTTGGATTTATCACTGTAAGGAAACCACATCACCTCAAATTGGCGGCAATAGAAGCCCAATTGGAATCCTCGGGATTCATTCCAATCAGGGGCAAGCAGGGTCAGTTAGTTGAAAAAGTGAAACACTTGGTTTTCTTGATGTTCAAAGACGACCAATTCCAAAAAAGCAGACTGAACGTATCGCATCACATTGCTACCCATACTGGCAAGTCTTATGCCCATATCAGCCGTATGTTTTCCAAACACGAGGGAATGACCTTGGAAAGATTCATCATTGAGCAGCGGATCGATCATGCGAAGCAACTCCTTTTGAGCCGATGCTTGACGCTTGCGGAGATCGCAACGAGGCTCGGTTATAGCAGTGTACAGCACCTTTCAAGCCAATTCCATGAGATCAGTGGAATGACGGTGAGGATGTACTTACAGTCAAATAATTAGGTAGCTAGTGTTTTGAAAACTATTGCCGAAGAGCCCGCACTGTAGGACGTTCATCGCATGTCAAGAAATGGATGTAGCACATTCGAAAATCGATGTGGTTTCAGCTAGGTGGGGAGAATGAGGATGGTTGGATGAATACATCCTGCCTACCGTATCCTGGAAGTACGGCTGTTTTGAGCGTTTTGTGGCAGGCCTAGATTGGTAGGCTGGAATCGGAATGATCAATAATTGGTTTTGCCCTCTCTCTATCGCCGTGCCAAGGCGCGGCGATAGAGAGGGGGGGGGCGTCCGCATTACCCGACGCTCCCGCATCGGGCTACCGACAAGCGGCCAAAAAACGGTGTGGGCAACGGCAAGGGTGTGGAAAACTGCGCGGGCGAGGACGAGACGGTTTGAGCAACGGCAAGGGCGTGGTAACGGTGTGGGCAAGGAAAACGGTGTGCGCAAGGGCAAGGGTGTGGAAAACGGAGTGGGCAAGGAAAACGGAGTGAGCAAGGGCAAGGGAGTGGTCTGGATCAGAATTTGAGCAGAATTTCCAGAATTTGAGCAGAATTAGCTTCGCTGAACTTACGTTTCACTGAATTTACAGAATCACACCTTGTGTTGAATTCCTTGGGATGCTTAGCGTCGCCTGATTGTCAGGCCGCCGGTTTGGATCGTTGCTTTTTCGCTTTTTGCTTCCTTTAGGACCCACCAATAGACGCCGTCGGGGAGGGTGCTGCCGTCGAAGTTTGGGTGGAGGCCGTCCATTTGGAGGACTTTACCGCCGGCGCCGTTGAAAAGATGGATTACAAAGTCGGCTGGGTCGATGTTGGGCTGCCATGTGATTTGCCAGGTGTCGTTTTTGTTGTCGCCGTTGGGGGTGAAGACTTCGGGGATAAAAACGGTGTGGGTATCGGGTGCGAGTGTGATCGCAAGGGAGTCGGGGAATCCTGTGCAGGTGGCGTTGCGTGGCGTCATCAGGAATTTGAGTCGGGCAAGATCATAGCTGGAATTCAGTGTGAGGGTGAGTGCCAGCGTTGCAGGTGTGGCTGGGCCAAAGGGTCCGATGGTTCCGGTATTGGGTGTGATTTCGCGGAGGTTGGTGCCGATGGCTTGCCAATCTACTTGGGTGCCGTCGGTGTCGGTGGCGATCTGGAGCTGGACTTTGGCGGTTCCCTGGGCGTTGGTTGCCGATGCGGTAACGGACGCAGTGAGCTTGGGGACCGGAAGGCCGCGCAAGACTGCCGAAAGGCTGTCGGTGCATCCGAGGGCGTTGGTCAGGACAACGGCGACGGTGTCGAGGGTGTCCAATTCGGTGCTGAGGAGCAGGAATTCGTCGGTGGTGGGGAGGGGGTTTTGGTTGAGGTACCATTGCCATTGGATGGCGCCGCCTGCGGTGGCTTCGAGCATCAGGCTTTGGCCTTGGCAATAGTTGGTGTCGGGCGTGACGGTGAGCCGCGCGGTGAGGGGCTTCGGCAGGATGGTGAGTTGCTGGGTTGCGGTTTCCGGGCAGGGGCCGGCGGTGGTGTATTGGATAAAATAGGGTCCGCCTTGGAGGCTCATGTTGGCGTCAATTTCGCCGGTTTGGTCGTTGGCGAAGGTGATGCTGGCGGTGGATTCCCAGAAAAGTCCGCCGGGAAGGGCAATGGTCGTGGGAATTGGGTTGGGCCCGCCTTCGCAGTAGGTGGCATTGGGATAGGCGAAACTGGGGTCGTCGGGCGTGTCGATCCAAATACTGTCGCGGGTGTCGATGGCGCAGCGGTTGGCAATGTCATAATAGACGATGTAGGGTCCGCCGGGCAACATGGCGTCGAGGTCGAGCTGGCCGCGGTCGGTGTTGCTGAAGACAATTCCGCCACCTGCCACGAAGCTCCCGAGCGTGTCGCCGTTGATCAGCGGGGTCGCGTCCGGATGGGCTTGGCAATAGTGGTCTTGGGGATAGAACATGGTGGTGGTGCTGTCGGTTGGGCTGATCTGGACGGTTTGGGTGAAATTTGCCTGGCAACTGCCCAAGAGGGAATAGGTGACGTTCCAGGTGCCGGGTTGGGACTGCGCGAGGAGGATGGCGCCCGTGGATGGGTGCACGGTGATCCCCGAATCGCCAGAAAAGGTGCCGCCGGGCGTGCCGAGGATCAGCGGCAGGGGATTGGTGTCGGCGGTGCAGAACAAGGAGGCGGGATAGGCAAAGTTGGCCGAGGCTGAACTGTGGATGGTCACGGTGAGGTCGAGGCTGTCTTTGCAGGTGCCGCCGGTGATGTGGCGAATGGTATGGGTGCCGGCACCGCTGGCGCTGAGGTGGAGGCGACCGTCGGTGTCCACGATGGTTGCCGTGGTGACTGGGTAGAATAAGCCGCCGTTGCCTTGGATCAAGGGCCATGGATCGGGGTCGCCGAGGCAAAAGTTGCCATTTGGAGGGTAGGTGAATGCGGGGTTGTCGGTGGTAAGGACTGTAAATGGAATGGAGGCTGTATCCGAACAAAATCCGCCAGTAATATGCCTGAGTGACAGTGTGAGTGGGAGTGTGAGATTGGAGGGTAGGGCGATCTGTGTCGTGTTTGTCGTTGTCAGGATCTGGTTTTGGCTGTTGAGGATTTGCCAAAGTCCGGCGGCGGTTTGGGCGATGGGTGCGAGCGTGTCGTTGGCGCAATATTGTGTTTGGGGCAAGGTAAATTGGGCGGAAAGGGTAGTGTCGATATGCAGGTTTGCGATTGCCGTCACGGTATCGGGGCATTGGCCTGTGGTGGCATATTGGATGGTGTAGGTTCCGGTTTGGCTGTTGGCTGGATCGATTTCGCCGTTGGGTCCGAGGTCGAGGCCGATGGGATTGGCGAAAAAGGTTCCTCCGGAATTGCCACTCGTGAAGGTGGGCCATGCTTGTGGTGCGCCTTGGCAGAGTGTTGGGACGCCGAGGTTCAATGGTATGGCTGGGTAGGCCACTGTTGCGGTCGTGGTCGGCAGGATCAAAACCTGTATTTCGACGCTGTCGAAGCAGGGTGTGATGGGGACCCACCAAAGGGAATGCAGTCCGACGGGCGAGAGTGCGGGATCGAATAATCCGACCAGTGGATTCATCAATGCGAGGCCTGTGGGAGAACGGAATATGCCCGCGGAAGGCAGGAGATTTGCGGTGTCGGCCATGATGGGTGCACTGGTTTGGCAAAGGGTAATGAAGGTTTGGCCCTGAATGGTGGCTTGGCCGGGCAAGACCGGTCGGATGTCCACGTCGAAAGCCACCGTGTCGGCGCATCGGGGATGATTGGTGACATACTTGAATTGGTTGCTGGCCCCTACTGCTCCGGGATGCAGGGGAATTTCGCCGGTGGAGGGATTCACCCAGAATCCGGGGGCGCCGGAGCGGCAGCAGAAGGCACCCGTGGCGGTGGGTGGTAACAGCGTGATGGACGGCCTTGGGTTGGTGTCTCCGAGGCAGAATACGCTTGCGCCGTAGGTCACGCTGGCTTTGTCGCCTGTGAGGCAGATGGTGTCGGCGGTGGCGTAAAAGAATGTGTCGAGGGCAAGGACGGTGCGCTTGACGATCTCCAATCGGAGGCAGGTGTCGCTCATGTAGGTAGAAGGGAGTGCGAGTACCAAACGGTCGTTGGTGCCGCCCATTTGCGAGACGATACTTTGCGGCCATATCCGTTGGCCCCCGAGGAAAACCTGGGTTGTGTCCCAGAGTTCGCCGCTGGTGGCCCGCTTGAAGTATTGGCCGTGAATGGTGATGGTGCGGCCTTTGCAGAAGGTGGTGTCTGAGTTGATCTGGTAGGTTGGCGGCAGGCTGGTGTTGTCGTAGTCCTGGATGATGGGGATGGGACTGTTCTGCGCCGATGCTAAGGTGGCCGTTTCGAGCAACAAAAGAAGCAATAGAAGCCTGTGGAGATGATTTTCCATATCCTTAACTGATTGATGATGTACTGCCTATTTTCTCAAAAAGTGGGGATCAAGCGCCGCAAGGCGGCATGGTTGCCCCGTCTCCCCTCCGACGGCTGCCGGGGTGGGGTGTGTCAACGGAAATATTGTGGTGGAGGTGGCTAGGATTTAGACTCCTGTTCGGCGAGGATGCGCCTTACGTCGTCCATCCATGTGGGGTCGCCGTCGTCTTTCTTCACCCAAATTGGGAAATATTCGGACTCGTCGATTTCCAACAGGTCGTCCAATTTCAAATCAAGCCTTTCGTACTCTTCATTGAATGCTTTCTGCTTGGGAACCCATGAAAAATCGCCATCCAAGGGTGCTGCAAGTTTGTCGGAGATTAGTACGCTATTGAAACCTTTGAGAACGTAAACGAACTGTTGTTCCAAATCCAATTCTTGTGGCGGTTCGGGACAATTACCTTGTTTCCCGCCATCGACAAAAGCATCAAGGTACTTTGAAAGGGAGAACTTTGTTTCTGGATCACCAATTGCGGCAAACTTGAAGCCTATTCCTTCTCCAAAGTTTTGAAGATAGATGATGCAGTGAGGATTCGAGAGTGTCACAACATCCCCGTTTCTCCTTCCTTGGAGAAAATGATATTTTTCGATGCCCTCAAGCATGTGCGATTCAGCAAAAGATGGGAGATCAAAATGGGTATTTTCGATCCATTGGAAGTCAAATTGGCATGTAATCTAATGAAATCGGTGACACAAAGTTAGGCGGATGCCTTTTCGCGAGGAGTACCTCCAAAGAAATTGGACTGGAATTCGATCACATTTCCATTAGCATCTTTGGCAGTCTTGGGCGATAGGTCTGGATTTTCAGATCGATACCTAAACCGATTGTAGGCTTCCATGTCGATGTCCTTTAGGTTCCCATTTTTGATCACCTTATTTCTGACATCTTTCCAATATTTCGGAAAAAGCGATGCTTCAAGCGAGCTGAATTTTTCTACATTCCCGGAGCTTTTGTCAGGCGCAAGCCCTTTATTGAGGAGAACTCCAAGTTCTTGCCCTGTCACCGTCATACCGCCATCGATCAATTCTCCATCCCTGAAAATCGTGCTTGGCAGCATTGGATCACTGATGAAGCGAATGATGTCGCCACGGTCCACGGCGGCTTGCAACCAAGCATTGTTTTTGGCCCAGGACCAGTCGGCAATGTCCAGAACGTTGGTGCCGCCCATGTTTTCGCCGACCATTGCGTCTTGCTGGAAGCGGAAATAGTTGGTGCCAATTGGCAGGTTCATGGCTCCTTGGAAACCGTCAGGGTGCTTGGCAGCATCCACGGCGCGACCGAGCACCGTAGTCGTCTTCTTGGGGTTCAGGATCACCGTTTTTCCAAAGTCGTCGTAGGGGATTATTGCGCGAATCCCAATGCGTTGTCCTTCTTGGGCAAGTTCCAGGAAGCCGCCCATCTTTTTTCCGTCGGCATTGGTGTAGCTAAAACCCTCCAAGACGGCAAGGGAAACCGCCGACTCGCTTGTGAGCCAGTCGCCTTTTTCATAGAAGTCAGCAAGGATCGTTGCCATTTGGGAGACAAGCCCAAGGCGTTTCACGGTGGGCCAAAGCTGTTGCCATTCTTCGGGTGCAAATCGGGTGCTTGCAGCAAGGAATTCGGTCATTATTGGGTAGGTCAAAGCCTCGATTTCGTCGCCGGTCAAGCCCAACCGTTCCAATTCGGCTTGCTGCTGTGGTGTGAGTCGATTGGCGTTGCTTACCTCGTCGGGCGGATTGACGGGAGTTGCAGTAAGAGCAAATTTCGGAGGCATGGCCGAGGCTTTCATTTCGGCTTCCTGTTCGGAAAAATCGTTGTGGAGGCCGGGCGGTTTTACCGATGGGCCATGCATTGTGGGTGAATGTGTTTCTTTCATAAAATCAGCGTTGAGTGGTGGTGAGGAATTAGAAATTAGAAATGAGGAATTAGAAATGAGGAATCATGCTTGGGGTACTTTGCTAGTTCAATATGTTCGACCCCGCTGGGGTCGTTACCATAAGGGAAATCTTCTTCTATAAAGGTTTGACCCCGCTGGGGTCTGACCCGCCGGAGGCGGATCAAACGATGGAGTCTACAAAACAGGGGTCTGACCCGCCGGAGCGGATCAAACGATGGAGTCTACAAACATTTGACCCTGCTGCCGTGTGCCGCGAAGCGGTGGGGTCTGACCCGCCGGAGGCGGATCAAACGATGGAGTCTACAAACATTTGACCCTGCTGCCGTGTGCCGCGAAGCGGTGGGGTCTGACCCGCCGGAGGCGGATCAAACGATGGGGATACCTTTGTTTACAGACCCTGCAGGGCGGTTTTTGGGGCCGCGCCTGCTTGGGATCAATCAACAGAAGGTAGATGTGGCAGGGCAGGCCATTTTTTGATGGCTAGCCGTGCTTTTGTCGGATTGGGAGACACATCAAAAATGGGGCAGCGCAGCTGAGCGCAGGGATGCTGTTATCCTCCAAGTGGTTGGGTAAAGGAAAATCCACTGCACCCAATGCTGCGACTGCACCCTTGGTAGAAGAAGGCTATTGCTGCGAAAAACCAAGGAAGGACGGCAACGGTGGGACGGGATCGGAGAATCATTCGATCCGTGAACATTTCCAGCAATGGTATTGGGATTTGCAGAACTAGGCGTTTGTCCCTTTCCGCTGCCGCCTCCTTGGAATCACCCGCTAATCAATTCGTTTGGGCCAAGATGTTGTTGTAACAACGTTGCTCATTGCTTGACGTCCCGCCCTCAAGCGGGACGGATAAGCAGCAAGGATGTTGCCTATCTTCCAACTACAACCAACCCTTTCCGCAGGGCGGAACGATGTGCCATTGCATACGAATGCCTCCTTCACATGGGCCTGTGATGGTGTCTCCAATAAATGTGTGTAGTTTTACGTCAAAGATCGGGCTTTCTCTGTGGTGACGTCGCCAAACAGCAACCACTTTGAAAGTATCAAGTCTTGAAAGGCCCGGTCCCGTCAGGGACCGGGTTATCTTTCTTAGGGCATTGGGTTGCGGTAATGTTGATCGTCTTCATCTTCACCAACCTGCATCCGTTTGCCTTTTCTATTCTCAAAAAACGTCCATCCCCGCCATCGTTCCATCCTGATGCCAAATAAGTGACTTGGTTGATTCCGAACTCGCGGAAGAAAAAAAATATTTCCGTTTTTCTCGGCAGTATTGCGCTTCGAATTGGGGCAAAACGTGGGGAGTCATGTTGCATCGCAGCCCAAAAGATTGCATGAATTAAAAATTCATGCCATATTGGGATGAACTTCGCTGCAAAAAGCAGGAATCGGTCAGCTTAATGTCCCGTAATCCCTTCAAAGGTACAAGGTCGCCCTCTACGCGCCTGAATGACACTGTGAATCAGTTGTCGGATGGCGAATTTGAGGACGTGGTGGGCATCCTCTCGGTGAGCCGGAAAAAGCGGAAATGGCTAGCCCTGATCGTATGGCATAGGGGTAAGCAACCTTATGAGACCGCAGCAGAAAAGGCTGCATTCGAGGGATATGACCTGAACTCGATGCGCGAACTGGCAATCAAGCGCCTGGACGCTGTGATTGCCGCGTTGAGGTCTGGATTGCCCCCGGAAATTGCGGGGATTGCTGACGATTTGAATGGCCTCCCCCGTACGGAGCTTTTGCAAGCATTGAGCGAAATCCATGCCGCGAAGGCCCATGCCATCAAGCGCTGCTACCTGGAACGGCTGGTGAAACTGATTGGCTTGGAGGCTGAGATTCTCTCCCTCGTACTTGGCGGGGAGGAGCGTGCCGTTGCCATCAATGGGTGCGAGGCCGAGCTGAAACAAGCGCGCGCCAACATCGTGCTTGCGCCGCAGATCGCTTATTATCGTGCCGAGTACTTGGACAAGGTGATCGCCACACGTATGAAATCAGGTGTGCTCGACCAAGAACGGATTAATCGGTACCTCACATCGGAATTTGCGAAGCTCGACGTTTCTGCCTACCCACCCTTGTTGAAAAGCGAAAAAACAATTCTGGACGAAGCGTTTCACTTCCTGAACGGGGATGGTGAAGCCGCTTGCAGGCTGGCTGAGTCGGTCTGGGAATTGGATCAGCTTTCCCCCTTCCTCAGCCCTGTCAAACGTGCCATGCTGATGGTTCGGCTCAATGATTACTACATTGCCTTCGGTAACCGTGAGAAAGGGGCGAGTTTGGTCCGTCAATTTGCCGCTTTTGATCCAGAATCGCCTCAGAACAGGGCGATCTACCTCATCAGATACTTGGTGGTGCTGCTGGAATGGGCGACGGCGGGTGATGGCTATGTTTCACAACAGACGGCATCGGACATCTTTGAGCGGCATGAAGAATTTGTACTCGCGTCACCTATCGGGGGAAACCGATCTCGGATCTTGATTGCCATCATGGCCATTTACCTTGGAAGGCATGATACTAAAAGGGCAAAGACTCTTTTTGACAATCTTTACCGCGAAAAGGATCAAAAACCACCATTGTTGTATCGAATTTCAGGCTTGATCTGCCACCTGATGATTTTGTTTGACTCGCATGAGGTCGCCGAACTCAAGCACCACGCCAAGAACCATCGGGAACTTATGTTGGAAAAGGGGGAGTTTTCGATCCCCGCCATACAGTTCTTGGGTTTTCTTCAAATCAATGCAAGGAGGTATGCTAGCCCAAAGCCATCGAAAAAGGTAGCCAATGCCTACAAGGCTGAGCTTGAGGCGATGATCAGTAGCCTTGAACGCTTCCAAGACGAAGATGGGAACGCTGTACGTTTGTTTTACGAGCCAATCATCACTTGGCTGGCTGCCAAACGGATTTAAATATTGTCAATAAGGACGTCAATATGAATCCCTCCATTCCGCACTCTAAACACCAGCATTGGCGGTGCCACCGATAGATAAGTCACAGTGAGTTGTCCCTGCACATACTTGGCAACCATTTGCCCGTAGTTCAAACCGAAAGTCTGCTGCCCCCATTCACGGGCCTTGAAGATTGCTGCAAGGGATATCAACTGCGGGACTTGACCGCCATTCTCCAGGTAGGTCACCAAGGCGTTGAATCCACCGCCATTGCCCCAAGCCCAGCCGTTCCCATTGTTGTTGCCGTTGCCTTGCCCATAAGCGTTTCCATTGCCGTTCCCATTTCCTTGGGCATGAATGGCGGCGAAAGCGATCAAGAAAAATGAAAACAGTACGAGTATCTTTTTCATACACACCCTACTTTTTGGTTGGAAGAAAGATGAAGACAGCGACAAGATAGCGATTTTGGAGGCATTTTGTGAATCCATCGCGGCAAATACCTTTCCCGCGTGGGTACCGTCTTGTGGGCCATTCTTCTCAATCTTACACCACTTGCCCCGCCGGAAATTGGCTGTTGTGGCTGAAATGGCCCCGAATGCGCATCTACTTGGTCCACGATCCAAGGCGGAGCGAAGGGCCAACACACGCTTTCCTTGCGATTTCTGCGCCAAAATTCGGCCTCCAGGCCTCAAAAAAAGTCAGTCCGCACGGGGTGGGTTGCTCTCACTTACTGAGCGAACCTTTTTTTCAGTATTGGTTTGGTGGGAGTAGGGTTGCTGAGTGGGGGCTGGAAATGGTTTGGGGTAAAACGGTTTGGGCAAGGGCAAGGGCGCGCCAGGGCAAGAAGGGGTCAGTGAAAATTTTATGTTAATGGGCTTGCTTTTTCGCTGGGGAATGCTGAGATTCGTTTTTGTCAGACATCTGCCATCCATGGGACAAATTTAGCCTAGAATGTGAGCGGTTTGTTTTTTGGTAGGGGGGGGCTGTCTGTGTGTTCGTGGAATCCAACGGCATCGCATTATGAGAGAAATAAGGAATTTTCTAGACTTCTTTGTCAAAGTCAAACCAATTCACTAACGACTTGATACTATGGCAACTGAAGTGTTTTTTTTTTGCTGAGACGGACTTGATGGAGGCACAGATGGGTGCGCCAGGAGATTCTGCATTCGGCCCCGTGACGGGATCAGAGTTTACCAAGTTCAGGGTGACTAGCCTGCATGAGGGAGTACTCAATGGAAATTCCAGAAGCGATCCTAGGGCATTTGCAGTCTGTAATGGTCGTGTTCGGGTTCAACAAGATGGCTCTAATCCTGATTTGTTAACGATTATACTTGCGCCTGATGTGGAATTAATACCGGGTATCCCAATCAAATACTTCGTTTATCGAGGCATTAAGAAGGACAGTCTGTTGAGCAATCCGACTATTTTGGTTCCGGCAGCTCCGCTCAATGATCAAATTTTCACCGATAATTATATCCTCAATAACCATCCTGACACGTTGGGACTTGCATTTAGGTCCTCAACTAATTCGCCACCATCTACCCTCTTTGAAAGGGAGGATAATGATACAATAGACTCAATATTTTTTGAATCAACCACCCTGCGTGCATTGCACGTAATGGCTGGAAAGGAACTTGGATTATTTGATGGGAATTCATTTGGCTTCGAGATATTGCTGGGTAGTGTTTGGGCTGAACATACTTTGGACATTATTAGGAACGTATCGTTGACAAACGGCGGAAATTTTGTTGAGGTCTTGAATTCGTTTTCTGGTGCCGAGATACGGGCAGTACGGGAAAAGGTATATACCTATCTTGACCCTGCGGCATTTTTTGGCATGTGCACTTCTAAGGGTCTTACTATAAGATATCTGAGCACAGTCAGTGGTTCCCCTACCGCAATCAGAACACCTCAACAACTGTTTGATGAACTATTGACTCTTTTTCTCAACCGGTCTAAGTCGTATATCGATATTCGAAATGAAAATGGGTTGTCCTACAATTTTTATCTTACCTACAATCCAGGGATCATAAATGTTGGTTTGGATTCCTTTGAACTTCATGACATTGAGAAGGACAATGTTCCAATGAGTAGTGCCAATAGCAGGTCATATGAAACAAGTGGCTGGCCAATTCTGATATTGGATTATGGTTCTCAGAGTCCGTTTGCAATTCCATCAGGTAGCGAAAAGGCTGGGATCAGAATTCAACTAGCCTGGGGTGTCAGCAATCCTGGCGACAGAAGGACAATGTACCTTGCAAATGGTCATTATTATTATGATCAGACAGGAAAGAAAAAAAGGGGACGCTTGTTTTCAGTCAACAACGCGAACAGTTACTTGGTATTGAAAAATCAGTCTGGATGGTGTAATGAGATAGTGCTGGGAATACATTCTGTTGATGAAGGGCAGACGACTGTTCCAGTTTCATGCTATTTTCGAGGACAGTATTCCCGAGAGTACAGTAACCAACCGGCCTCTCTTTCCCAATTGACAACGGCATGCCATTGGGACAATGTTTTCTCAATTGGAACAACTGGCCCTAGGTGGAAAAATAGTAATCTTTCCAATTGGCAATTGACTGGTCATATTCGAGAGGTCAATACTGGAAATTTGAACAATCAGGCATTTGACGGCATTGTTGAATCTGGCATTGCTGTTGATCGAGATCCTATTTCATTCGCAGAAGAAAGAGTCACGTTGTATTATGTCCCTATAGCGATCAGACGGAACCCTGACTTTTACTTCATTAACAGTAATGCGAAAGCCGTCGGCACCGGAGGGGAGCCGTCGTCCCCCAGAAGTTTTTTCCAATTGAAGGAGGGAAACGACATTGCCAGCGGAACAAAAGATTTGTTTCTTCAGAAAGTTAGCGAATACAGGGGTGCTGCCGCTCCTCCCAACCCAGGTCAATATCTTAGCTTCCTAACCTACACCACGAACCCTCGTGGGGAGGATCCTACGCAACCTAGTGGGCTTCAGGTTCAAGTTCGAAATAACCCCGAAAGCCTGTATGCTATCTCGATGTCCCGTTCTGAATATCAGCTCATCCTTGATGCGATATCAGCCAATCAATTAGTTCCGGATCTTCATCCCATATTTCTTAAAAGAGACCTTGAACAGGTTCCGAGAGAAACCGAAGATCAAAATTTACGTGCATATATTGGCATGACGCTAAAGGTGGTGGGCGCATTGGCTGATGGAACCATTGTTGAAGTCCCAATCAATGGAATTTCATTGTTCTCCTTGTTCGGTGATGGCCGCATTTTTTGTACTAACTCAGCCGCCCAATTTGAGAGCATTCCAACAACGTGGAGCTATACGTCGCTTTTTGTTCCATACAACCCACCCACTTCGGGTATTTCTGCAAACGTGTATGCAGATTTTGTCCGAGGGTTGGGGCAGATTGCTACCACCTTTAGGCGATATTCGCCGATGGGATATGCGATCCTTGAGCAAGTTCGTACGGTTGGAGCAAAGATTATTCTACACAGTAATCCTGGGGAGGGGAACCAACAACGGGTGCCCTATCAAGTAAGGATACAGCTTGACCCCCTATTGTATTACAACCCTAATGGTGTATTTACGGGAGGACGAACTGACAGCCCAACATATTATAGTGGGATTCTCCCAGGCGGATCATCGCCGTCGTCAAGTAGCTTGGGTTTTCGGTTTACCAATCTGTCCACGCTGCCTGCGTTTGTATATACGCTCCCATATTCTCTTTTTATTCGTATCGGCGGAGAACTTAATCTTACTCGTTACGCTGATCTGAACAAGGATCGAAATTTGAAATCCTCTGAGGTTTTTGAGTATTGGGTTCAAGACTATTCGGAGGATGATATTTCTCAGGGTTTGTTTTCGCTTTCAAAATTATACCTTGAACGGACAGATACTCCTTTGAGCAACAACCCCGGATACACCCGAACCACGCTAGCTAGGCTAAGGAGTCTAGGCTCTGGTACATTGGATTGGAATATCCCTATTGATATTCGAATCAATCATGATGCATTTGTGGCTAAAAGCACTACGTACTCGTTTACACCTCAAGGGGCATCCAGTTCTGTCCAGGTTGCTGACATCAATCCTAAGCAGGATTGGTTATTCCTTACTGTTTTGCATGAATTGGGACATGCTATTTTTAAGTTGAGAGATCCCTTGATGTCTCTGATATGGGATATGCTGGAAGGCTATTTCCCTGGTCTGGTGCGAATGGATTCCGGAATAACGACTCGTCCACCCTCGTTCGATGCAAATAGTACTAGGCTTTTGGAAAAGAGTCGGCTGATTCTTCTCCCTACATCAAACATCCCCTATCCACAGTTTCCAGATACAGTATCTGCAATGGGACCGTTGGTTGATGCCTACTTGGAAGCGGATGGATTCCTTCCCCAGACCGGAGCGGGGCATCTCAGAGGTGATCCCAATGCCCAGTTTGCAGCAGTATTGGGTGCCGAGGCTATGAAGGGTGTACTTGATTTACCGTTGAAATTACTGAGAGTGACGTCCCAGCACCAAATCCAAGCGCCTTACAACGAAGCGACACAGTGGTTTGATCAGGAATATATATTTTTAAATCTGGATGACTCGAAGCTGCAATAAATATCGAACAGGCTTTCCGCCTCTGTGGCTGGTCTTTCTGGGCATCGCCTTTTTTGGAACTGCCTTGGGACAAATGCCGATTTCATCAAGTGAAACTGGTGATAGCTTGGGTCAAATTCGTCAAGCCGTGGGGCTGGAATTGCTTAAAGAGAAGGCGCTTGATCCATTCATCGTCTCCAAGAGAGCATATATCGAGAAATTTGGTTCTGAGCCACATCATCGTGTGGTTCTAAAGCAAGCCTTGAAATGCAACAAGAGTCGTCGACTTAGGGAACAAATTTACATGCCTATCCCCGGAGATAGTTTTCTATTTGCCATTGATGAGGAGAACAGCCCAATGCGTGTCACACCATTTAGAGAAGAATTCGTTCCGTCTTCGGCATATGATTTTTACCTTATTGATTTTCGCCCATCCTATTGTGGGAATATGATTGGAAGCTACCAAATCAATCGAGCAACCAATGGCCAACCAATTCTAAATGGTATCCCGAAACCTTCGACTTTGCTATACGATGGCAAGTTTTTCGTCGGGATTGGCCACGAAGATTCCTTGATTAGGCTGGATTCGCATTCGGTGCTACCTCCTGTGATCTATCTTGGAGAGGATTTCGAGTCTTACGATAACTCCATGTCCTTGATAATGAGGCTTGCCCACGAATCGCTGCCTGAGGGTGACTACGGATTCCGTTGGCTATACGAGTTTGTACAGTTTGATGCCTATCCGGATTTTGGAATGATACGGGTAATTCCAGATTCATTGACGGCAATTCAACGTCGTGTAACCTTCGTAGATCTTACTAGCGGTCAGAAATACGTTGCCGAGGTAAAGGAGGACCGAATCACCTATCATTTGTTGGAGGATGCAGCGAATTTCATCCCTGCGGTCGACAGTGCCTATCGTGCAAGTTTCTCGCCTGATCCTAATTTTACAATTGAGTTTGAATCTCGAAAGGGTGCGCGGTTTCGGTACCGCATTCAAAGGTATTCAACTTTGATCGGACGAGCTACTTACCGAAAAGGGAAGGTGGATTTTGAAATGCTGGAGGGGATAAATAGAAGAAATGACTAATGGTTGAAAATCAAATAGTATAGATCAAGTGGAATACTACCCTTTACTTTCAGATTTGATCACAGTTGACAAGTTGCCGCAATTCCTAGAGAATGTGCAGGGCAATCTCAATAGCTTGCTTGGGAATATCCGGCTCAAGGAGTATCAGCATGACCGCAGTCCCTATTTTGGAGGAGGGGCTTGGTTCTTGGTGTTGCGGACGCATCAACGGGTGGACGTTAATCTGTTCGGGACTGGCTTGTTCCTTGTGCTGAACCCGGGCTTCAATGGAAACCTTCCAGGGAGTTATACGGATATCCCGATTTCCTTCTGTGCAAAATGGCCTATTCTGGACTATGTGCGAGGCTTCCGGATAGAATCCTTCTCCGCCTCTGCTGATGCTTTCTTTGAATTGCTCCTTGAAATTCTACAGCCATCCCCTGCTCGCATCGTGGAGGCAGTGATCGATGGAGTGGTACTAGGTCGCGATGGGCAACTCTTGGTGAATGAGATCAATGCCCACTACATTTTGTCACCCGCACTTTCGCCAACGTTGGGAGGTGGTTCGATGGCCGACTCCAAGGCCATAGCGGATGCAGTGGACATGCATCCCACTTTAGCTGGACAAGACAAAGACGTTTTGGATGTATTGTTGGACATCTATGTATTGGGAAGTAACCCGCCGTTGCCCCCGCTGGAGTTTCTTGAGAAGGCGTTTGCTCCTTATTTTTTGGATGGCGCCTTGGAGTTCGTGAAGGAGCTGCTCATCCCTGATATCGATGCCTCGATTCAATTGAGTGCCGGACTTGAGATTCCCCGGGAATATTTGATTCCTGTTGATGCGAATGGTGTGGTATCGACGAACCCATCAGTGAAGGTGGTGGTGCTATTTGATCCTGGGGAGTTGCGATTTTCTACTAAGGCTGGTTTTGGTTTCAGCAAGCCGATTTCTGTCACCTTCCCACCCCAATATCCTACTGCCCAGATCGGGCAGTCTCCTCTCCAATTTGGGTTCACAAATGCAAGACTTGATCTGTCGCGAACCAAGAGCATTCCCGAGGCTCTCTCGGACGGCCGCCCAGACGACTTCATCGGCGTGGCCATCGACCAAGCCACGATCACCTTCCCCAAGTTCTGGCAGCAGGATCCGAACGGCCCACCCTCCACGGCGCAGATCGTGGGGCGCAAGCTCCTGATCGGCACGGGCGGATTTTCTGGCACGATCGCGCTTGAGGCGAGCAACCAAGGCGACCTGTTCCACACTCGGCTGAACAACCCGAACGGCTTCGCGATCGGGCTTCATGCGTTTGAGGTCAAGTTCCGTCAGAACGCGATCATTGGCTCCACGGTCAAGGGATGGCTGACGGTCCCGGGGCTGGAGGACAGGAACAATCCCGGGCAGCCGGCGAAGATCGAACTGGATGTGAGCATCGGGAATGACACGTTTGAGTTGACGGCGGCGAGTCAGCAGGGGGTGGTGCTGGGGATCCCGAATGTGTTTGACTTTACGGTTCATAGCCTGTCGATTGGGCGGGCTCCTGATGCCAGCGATCCGGGGAATTACAAATTTCATCTGGCGCTGTCCGGGGACCTGAAGGTTACGGCGACGCAGCCGGGCGGCTCCGCTCCGGTGCTGGACTCCTCGATCCACATCGAAAAACTCGTCATCTACGACGATGGCTCGTACGAGTTTGTGGGCGGGGTGAACATCCTGCCGCGGGCGATCAACCTGCAGCTGGGCCCCGCGAAGATCACGGTGACAGCGCTGAGCTTCGGGAG